>JAAEOK010000111.1 GCA_024244705.1 Alphaproteobacteria bacterium | reverse complement strand
CGTCTTCAACTCATACGACGACATCGTCGACCACTGCTGTGACGCCTGGAACAAGCTCATCGATCAGCCCTGGAAAATCATGTCGATCGGACACAGGCAATGGGCACATAGGTCATGATCAACGGGATTTGGTATAAGTGCGCCGTTGGCGGGATAGGTCCACATCTTTGGGTCGGTCAAAGTATAGGCTTTGACAATCACCGCATGGGCGCCGATATTCGCCCCTTCATCCTCAGTTCGGAGATCACCAATGGCTCATCTCGGCAACTCGGCCGCGAGTCGCGACATCGCTTACGTCCTGCACCCTTACACGAACCTGAAAGTGCACCAAGACAAGGGACCGTTGGTGATCACGGAAGGCCGGGGAATTCACGTCTTCGACGAAGATGGCAAGGAATATATCGAAGGCCTGGCAGGGCTCTGGTGCACATCGCTCGGCTTTAATGAGGAGCGGCTGGTCGACGCCGCGACGGCCGAGATGCGTAAGCTCCCATTTTATCACACCTTCGCCCACAAGTCGCACGACGTCGGCATCGAACTGGCCGAACGATTGATCTCGATGGCGCCGGTCCCGATGTCGAAGGTGTTCTTTACGAATTCCGGATCGGAAGCCAACGACTCGGTCGTCAAGATGGTCTGGTACTATCACAACGCGATCGGCAAGCCGGAAAAGAAGAAAATCATTTCTCGCGTCAAAGCCTATCACGGCGTCACTGTGGCCTCGGCCAGCCTCACCGGTTTGCCGGCCAATCACCAGGCATTCGATCTGCCCATCGTCAATATTCTGCATGCCGATTGTCCGCACTACTACCGGTTCGGTGAAGATGGCGAGAGCGAAGAGGAATTCGCCTCTCGCCTAGCTGCCAACCTCGAAAGGCTAATCGTCGACGAAGGGCCCGAAACGGTGGCCGCGTTCATCGCCGAACCGGTTATGGGCGCGGGCGGTGTCATCGTGCCGCCGAAATCCTATTTCGACAAGGTCCAGGCGGTCTTGCGCAAGTATGACATCCTGCTGATCGCCGACGAGGTTATTTGTGGGTTCGGCCGTACCGGCAACATGTTCGGTACCGAGACGTTTGGCCTGAAACCGGACATTATGACTGTCGCCAAGGCGCTCTCGTCCGCCTATCTGCCGATCGGCGCGGTTCTGATATCCGAACCCATTTACCAAGCGCTCGCGGAGCAGAGCGACAAAGTCGGTACATTCGGTCACGGGTTCACCTATTCGGGCCACCCCGTCGCCTGTGCCGTCGCGATCGAAACCCTGAAAATTTATGAGGAAAGAAACCTCATTGACCACGTCCAGCAAGTTTCACCGGTGCTTCAAGATGGCCTGCGAGAGCTCGCCGATCACCCCCTGGTCGGCGAGGTTCGGGGTATTGGGTTGGTCGCCGCCGTCGAATTGGTGACCGACAAGTCAACCAAGCAATCGTTCGACCCTGCCGACGCGGTTGGCGCCTTTTGCGCGTCGCGCGCCCAAGACCATGGCCTCATCATCCGCGCGCTTGGCGACAGCCTGGCGTTTTCGCCGCCGCTGATTATCACCGCGCCGCAGATCGGGGAAATGATCGAGCGCTTCAAAAGGGCTTTGAATGACACGGAAGAAATGGTTCAGGCAAAAGGTCTGCGGTAACCGCTATTTGGATCCGGCGAGACAGGAGCCGAATCGGAAATCGTCGCGCGGAAAAGGCGCATGGATTCGATGAACTACAGCGACAAATTCGGTCAGGCCGTCGATGCCTTGAAATTGGAGGGCCGATACCGCGTGTTCGCGAACATCGAGCGGCGGGCGGGCCGGTTTCCAGCGGCATACCGACATCACCAGAACGAGCTCGCCGAAGTAACCGTTTGGTGTAGCAACGACTATCTCGGAATGGGGCAGCATCCAGCCGTCATTTCCGCCATGCAGGATGCGATCGCTACATGCGGCGCGGGAGCCGGCGGCACACGCAATATTTCTGGAACCACCCATTATCACGTCATGCTCGAGGCGGAATTGGCCGACCTTCACCGCAAGGATTCGGCACTGCTGTTTTCCTCGGGCTATGTCGCCAACGAAACCGCGCTCAGCGCGTTGGCGAACGGCCTTCCCGGTTGCGTCATCCTGTCGGATGAGATGAACCATGCCTCGATGATCGCCGGCATTCGCGCCGGCGGCAGCGAAAAACGGATCGTTCGCCACAATGACCTGGCCCATCTGGAGGCGGAACTGGCGGCCCTCGACCCTGGACGCCCGAAAATTGTGGCCTTCGAGTCGGTCTATTCAATGGATGGCGACGTCGCGCCAATCGCCGCCTACTGCGAATTGGCCGAAAGATATGGCGCGATGACATACCTCGACGAAGTCCACGCGGTCGGACTTTACGGCCCTCGCGGCGCGGGCGTCGCGGAACGGGATGGCGTCATGGACCGGGTGACCGTCATTCAGGGTACCTTGGGCAAGGCGTTCGGAGTCATGGGCGGGTATATCGCCGGCGCCGAACCGATCGTCGACTATGTACGCAGCTTCGGCCCCGGGTTCATATTCACCACCGCCCTGCCCCCGGCGATTTCGGCGGGCGCGCTGGCCAGCCTTCGTGTTGTCCGCGACGCGACCGAATTGCGCGACCGGCATCAGGAACGCGCGGCCACGCTGAAACGTCGACTCGGCGAGGCCGGCCTGCCGGTGATGGCGACGGAATCCCATATCGTCCCGTTGATGGTCGGCGATGCCAGGGCTTGTAAGGCGGCCAGTGATCGGTTGCTGGACCACCATGGCATTTATGTCCAGCCGATCAATTATCCGACCGTACCGAAGGGCACGGAGCGCCTGCGTTTGACGCCATCACCCCTTCATGGGGACGCCGAGATCGACAGGCTGATCGATGCCTTGACCGATGTTTGGCGAAGTATTGGACTCAAATGGGCCGCCTAATTGGTGACGCGTAAGGTGCCCCAAATGCGCAGAACATCGGTACGTAAGCGGGTTGTGATTTTCGTTAGTTATTGAGAATCGCTCTCAGTTACATTATTTTTGATTTATCGCTACAATCTCGTGGACTCAAACTCAGGGCCATAGGTTCAAACGTGTATCGCGACAACACACTCATTCCGACCGAGGCAATCAGATTGGCGGCGCTCGGTTATTTGGCCAGCGCACCGGCCCGCTATGCCGATGTCGCCGGCCAGGTTCGCCATTTTGTCAGCCGCATCACCGGGCCCTCTCTCGACGTTTTGGGAACTTCAATTGAGCTCTTGCGTTTCGAGGGGCTGGTCGACGCTGTCGACAGCGAATCGGGTATGGCAGACAACGCCTTGCTCCGAATTACGGAGAAGGGCAAGGTGGAACTCGATTCCCTCCTACGGTCGAATGTACGGACACCGATCGACGGTGTCGGCAAACTGATCCTCGCTCTGAAGATTCGGTATCTTCATCTATTGACCGAGGACGGACAGCAGGAGCAAATCGATTTGCTGATTGGGATGAGCCAAACCGAGCTCGCCCGACTAGACGATTTGGCCACGGGATACGACGGCGAACCGGGCCACTTGGTGGAATGGCTAAATCACGATCGCGCCCATGTCCGCGAGCGAATCGACTGGCTGCAAGCGCTGAAAGCACGGGTCTGACGCCACCTATCGGCATTCCCCTGGTCGCCCTCGATGAGTAGTCAGGCGGCCATCACATCGCACTGAAAGATACGTCGTCTGGCCGGTGTGAAATACTCGTTCGAAACAGAGTGGGAGAGCGAAGCATGCGATTCAGAGAACGAGCAGACGCCACTGTCAAATCCATTGCTGGCGGATTGAACCTCGACCTTTCGGATAGCCAAGTCAAACAGATGACAGATATCGTCGAGCAGGCGATCATCGACGAAGCACGGGAAGAACGGGAGCGATGCGCGACGGTAGCTCATCACTGTTGCCGTGAAGACATGGATTTGGCGCACAAGACTGCCAGGACGATTCGCGAAGCCAATGAAGCGCTGATCACGAATTTGATGGCCATGCGATAATCCAACGGCGCCATCCCGCTTGGACCGATCGACCTAGAGCAAATGCTGGCCGCCGGTCACGAATATCTCGGTGCCGGTCACATAAGACGACCCCTCATCGCACAGGTAGTACACGGTATTGGCCACGTCGGCCGGCGTTCCCATGCGATGAAGCGGGATTCGAGGTATCAACGTCTCATATTCCGGTCCCACCATTGCGGTCTCGATTTCTCCCGGCGCGACGGCATTGACACGAACGCCCAATTCGGCGAATTCGACCGCCATCTCCCGAGTCAAAGCCGAAAGCGCCGCCTTGGAGGTCGAGTAGGCCGATCCGGCAAAGGGGTGTATGGCATGCCCCGCGATGGAAGTGATATTTACGATGGAGCCCTTGCCCTTTGCCAGCGGACCGGCGAAACCGCGGGCCAGAGCCAGAGGCGTAAAGAAGTTTAACTCGAACACCAGCCGCCACGCCGCGATATCTCCATTCAGGCATCCGAGCCGTTCTTTGAAAGGCGTTTTCGGCGACACGGCGGCATTGTTGACGAGCGAATGAAGCGGTGTGTCCCCCAATAGGTCCAGGGCCTCTGCGACAAAGCGGCTGGTCTCTTCGGACGACGACAAATCGACAGCGATGTGATGCGTCCAGTTCGGATCGCGTTTGCATTCCTCCGGCACCTCGCCGCGCGAGCATGTGATGATCTGCCACCCCGCGTCGGAAAACCGCTTCACCGTCGCATGCCCGATACCCCCGCTGGCACCCGTCAGAATGACTGTCTTCCGTTCCCCGTCCATGTCAAGAGACTAGGCGGTTTTCAGGCCGAGTTCCATGGATCGATGCGGAAACGGTCCGCCGTTCTTGTTTGAGAGGACGACTGGATGGGTTGGCAAGGGGGTCGGAAGGTCAGGCCCTGGTTACCGGCGCCGCGTCGATTGAAACGATGCGAAACGGCCGGGCGATGCCGTCATGTTCGGTTATCGACATGTACTCGCCAACGACGAAACTGTGACGATCGAATTTGAAGATCGGTTCGTCATCCTCGTCTCCAGGTTCATAGGAAAACATCCAGCGCCGCCCGCGCGTCCGCAACAACAGGCCGTGTTCGTCGTCTTCCCCATCCCAAAAACGGCGGACGGTACAAACCTGATTGTACTTGCTCCACTCGTCGAAATTCAATTGACCGTCATCATCCAGGGGAGCGACGAATTCGTAACCGTGGGATGAACTGCCCTCGGGATAGTCCTTCGTACGGGCCAATTCGAGCCGAATTTGCTTCAGCGACAAACTTACCTCCAGGACCTTGTTGCGACGATTGGATCGATCCTCGCCTTGACACATGGTAGTGGCAATGACGTGGATCAAGCAGGTGAGACGTGCCCCGCCGCGGCCAGCCTTCGGCGTGCGTCCGCAAGCAAGGCGGCGCGGGTCTTATCGGAATCGAGACGCAACCAATCAATATGACCCCGGTCGGACTGAAATTGTTGTCGAACGACCGCGGCGGTTGCATCCGAGGCATCCCCATGGCGGCGGTCGACGCGGTGCGACATCGTTTCCAGTGGCGCGTCTAGCCAGATACCGAAGAACGGCGCACCACACCCACGCGCGGCTTCTTCTATCGATTGGCGGCTATCGACCCGATCATAGACGGCATCGCAAATCACCGACTGGCCGCTCGCGAGGACCGCTGACGCACGTTCCCGAAGGATCGAATAGACCCGTTCCGAGACCTCAGGGCGATATCCACTGGGATCCAATCGGGTCGACAATTCGACCCCCATGATCTCCTTCCTGATTTCGTCGCTACGAAGAACCACCGCGCCCGGCCTGCGCCCCACCTGTGGAGCAAGCGCATAGGCGAGCGTCGACTTGCCGCTCCCCGACAGGCCGCCGATCGCTATCGCAATGGACGGCGCCGGCGTTAGCAGGCTCCGCGATAGATCGAGGTACGCGGCGGCCTCTTCCCGATCGGCGTTCCGGCGGTCGGATTCGCTTCTCGATTTCGCCGTGGTGGCCATCACCAGAGCCCGAATTGCCGCACGCATGGCGAGGTAAAGCGGCAGCAGTGGTAAACCCGAATAGTCTCGCGCGGATCCGAGGTATCCATTGAGAACAATATTGGAAAATGCCGGCAAATCGCGATGAATCAAATCCATGATCAGAAAGCCGAGATCATAGAACGTATCGATCACCGCGATTTCGTCGTTGAATTCGATCGCATCGAACAGCATCGGCTGGTCGGCAATCAGGCAAATGTTTCTTAGGTGCAGGTCGCCATGGCAATGCCGCACGAACCCGCCGGTGCGGCGCCGATTCAAAAGATCCGTTCGTGCCTCTGCTTCAGCTCTGAGAGACTCGACGACCCCGTGAAAGCCGTCTCGCGGCAACTCGGCGGCGACCTCGTTGAAGGATTCGGCGATACCCGCGATAACGTGGCGCGCCTCGGCAAATCCTCCATGGTCGTGTCTGGGCTCCAGGTGGTGATGGAATTCCGCAATGATTTCCGCGAGGCGGCGCATGATCCTGGTATCGAGCCGGCCGGCTTTGGCCAAGTGATCGAACAGATCCGCCTGATCGAAACGCCGCATCGCGACCACCCAATCCACGGGATTTCCGATGCCGCCGAGTTCCAATGCTTGCCCACGGCGCGCGATTGGCATGACCCCAAGGTAATATTCCGGTGCCGTCCGCCGGTTCAGCTCGACCTCGGCTTTGCACATGTCGAGACGTCGCGCGGCGGAGGAATAGTCGAGATAGGGAAGCTTAATCGCACGCTTCAGTTTGTAGGCCCGATCGCCGGCCAGAAACACGATCGCGATATGGGTCTCGATGCGATCCACCTGACCCTCGATCCCATAGGTTTCCGGGCGGGACAGAAACTCCACCACGGCGCTCTGGTCTTCTACGATCACGGCGACAGGTCCCGCACCTCAATAATCCGGATGGTCTTCCTCCAACCCGGCCGGATCCTGATGGATGATGACTTCCGCCTCTGGAAATGCAGTCTGAATCTCTGCCTCCACCGTATCGGCGATATCGTGGGACTCGGTCAGCGTCATGTTACCGTCCATTTCCAAATGGAGTTGGATAAAGGAATCGCGGCCGGAAGCACGTGTTTTCAATTCGTGGACCGACAATACTTTTGGATGCGACAAGGCCAGCGCCATGATTTTCGAGCGATCTTCGTCCGGAAGCTCGCGATCCATCAACATATCCAGGCTGGATCGGCCGATGCGAAGCGCATTGAACATCAGAAATAGGCCGACCGCCGCCCCGACCAAGGGATCGATCCAATAGAACCCTAGCGTTGTCGACGCGATCAGCGAACCGATGACGCCCAGGTTAATGAACAGATCACCCTTGTAATGCAGGGCATCGGCACCAATCGCGACCGAGCGGCTGCGGCGAATGACATATGCCTGAAACCGGACCAATACGATCGTCACGACGATGGCAAAAATCGAAACGCCGACGCCGACGTAGGCATAGGACACCGGGTGGGGAAACAACGCCCTATTGCCGGCTTCGATCAGCAGCAAGATGCCCGATCCTACGATGAACGCGGATTGCACCAGCCCCGACAGCGGTTCCAGCTTGCCATGCCCGAACCTGTGTTCTTCATCCGCCGGTCGCAAGGCATGACGCACCGCGAACAGATTGAAGATCGAAGTCACGGAATCGAGCAAAGAATCGATCAGCGACGACAACATGGCAATCGAATCAGTCAGGATCCACGCGACGATTTTTGCGGCGATCAAAACCAGCGCAGTCGAGACCGATGCATAGGTCGCCAGCCTCATCAGGCGCGCGACACGGTCCCGATCGTTTTTGTCAATGTTTGTCAAGGCTTCGGCCGTCATGGAAAAAGACGACGCGTTTGCCAACCGTCACCGTGACGCTGATAAACCAGCCTATCGTGAAGACGGAATGGGCGGCCGTGCCAGAATTCCAAATAGTCGTGACGGACCCGAAACCCGCTCCAATGCGGCGGTCGAGGAACTTTCGACACGCCGAACTTGGCAGCAAATTGGGCCACCCGCTTTTCGAGTGCGAAGCGGCTTTCGAGAGGTTGCGACTGCTGCGAGGCCCACGCACCGATTTGGCTGCCGCGCGAGCGAGTGGCAAAATAGGCATCCGCTTCCGCGCCGTCGACCTCGCTCACCGGTCCCTCGATCCGCACCTGACGCTCGAGGCTCTTCCAGTGGAATAGCAGCGCCGCCTTTGGGTGCGCCAACAATTCCCGACCCTTGCGGCTTTCATAGTTCGTAAAAAATACGAACCCCGCGGCGTCGAAATCTTTCATCAACACCATGCGCAACGACGGTTGACCATCGGCTCCAACAGAGGCCATGGCAAGCGCGTTCGGATCGTTGATTTCGGATTTCTGTGCATCGGCAAACCACGCTCGAAATAGATCGAGAGGGTCGCTGTGTTCCGGGTTGGTCATGCTCGGCGTCCGTTATCGAGTCTGGTTCTTCGAATTTAGGCGGACCGTGTCCTGACCGCCACCCCATCTAGGCGTAATCGCGCCAACTTCGGCTAGCGGCGCGGCGAACGCCGATGCGGCGTGCCCCAACCCGGGCGTCGCAAACTGGAATAGGCAACTCCGAATTCGGGCGGCTGGGATTTACCCGGTTGCCGCTGTTTTGCTTCTCGAAGCAATTACGTGCCGTCAACTAAAATTCATAATTATCAAGTGGTTAGAATTTGGTCGGTCCCGGAAAATCGGCACCGAAGGTGGGCGTGGGTGGAGCTGGGGCTGTGGAACCCCGCCATGTTTGCTCGCCGGTATCGATGGTGTAGGATGCCAGATCGTCAACGCTCGCATACCTTGCTGGGGACAATTATGACACAGAGTGCCGCCCTGATGACGGGCAAGCGGGGCCTGATTATGGGTGTCGCGAGCGACCGATCTATCGCCTATGGCATCGCCAAGGCCGTTCACGATCAGGGTGCGGAGCTGTGCCTGACCTACCAATCCGAACCTCTCCTCAAACGCGTTGCTCCGCTGGCCCAGCAATTGGGGACGGATTTCCTAATCGAATGCGACGTCATGAATGGCGAGACCATGGACCGGGCCTTTGCTGCCATTGGCGATAAATGGGGCAAGCTCGATTTCGCCGTCCACGCCATTGCCTTTTCGGACAAGGACCAGTTGACCGGTCAATACCTCAACACGAGCCGGGATAATTTCCTTAAGACGCTGGATGTTTCCTGCTTTTCGTTTACCGACATGTGCCGTCGCGCGGTTCCCTTGATGAACGATGGCGGCAGTTTGGTGACTCTAACCTATTACGGGGCGGAGCGGGTGATGCCCCACTACAACGTCATGGGAGTCGCCAAAGCCGCCCTCGAGGCGAGCGTGCGATACCTCGCCGTCGATCTTGGCCCGCAAAATATTCGGGTCAATGCCATTTCCGCCGGTCCGATCCGAACCCTGGCGGCGATGGGCATCGGGGACTTTCGTCATATCCTGAAATGGAACCAGCTCAATGCGCCGCTGAAACGCAACGTGACCACCGACGACGTCGGCCAGGCCGGGCTTTACCTTCTGAGTGACCTGTCCGCCGCGGTGACCGGGGAAGTCCATCATGTCGATTGCGGCTACAACATCGTCGGCATGTTGGCCACCGACGCGGCGTCGGACTTGAGCGATTTGCTCAAGGATTTCAAGGCCAAAGACTAAGCCATGCCGGAAAACACGTTTGGCCACCTATTTCGCTTCACGACCTGGGGCGAAAGCCACGGTCCAGCGATCGGCTGTGTCGTTGATGGTGTCCCATCGGGATTGGAGGTCTCCGAAGCGGACGTGCAACACTGGTTGGACCGCCGTCGACCGGGCCAGTCCAGGTTCACGACGCAACGCCGAGAGCCCGATACCGTGCGCATTATTTCAGGCGTCTTCGAAGGCAAAACGACGGGCGCGCCGGTGTCGCTCATGATCGAAAACGTCGATGCGCGAACGAAGGATTATGGCGCGATCAAGGATCAGTTTCGGCCCGGTCATGCCGATTACACCTATTGGGCCAAGTATGGTGTTCGTGACTACCGTGGCGGCGGGCGCGCATCGGCGCGGGAAACGGCCTGCCGCGTCGCGGCTGGGGCGATCGCGCGAAAATTACTGGCGCGAGACCAGCCCGAGACGGCGGTCCGCGGTGCGCTGGTGCAGATGGGACCGCATAAAGTGGACCGCCAGCGCTGGGATTGGTCGGAAATCGAGAACAATCCATTCTGGTGCCCGGACAAGGTCATGGCCGACCAATGGGCGGAATTTCTCGACGAGGTCCGCAAGAGGGGGTCTTCGACGGGCGCGGTTATCGAAGTTCAGGCCAGCGGCGTTCCGGTCGGGTTGGGCACGCCGGTTTACGGCAAGCTCGATGCGGATCTGGCCGCTGCGATGGTTAGCATCAACGCGGTCAAGGGTGTCGAGATCGGCGACGGTTTCGCATCGGCAGACATGCCTGGCGAATCGGCGCAGGACGAAATGCGATTGGATGATGACAATCGCCCGCGCTTTCTTTCGAATCATGCGGGAGGCGTATTGGGCGGCATAACCAGCGGCCAGGACATCGTCGTCCGCTTTGTCGTCAAGCCAACCAGTTCGCTACCGCGCGCCAGTCAAAGCCTCGATATCCATGGCGCCGAAGTCGAAGTCACGACAACCGGCCGACATGACCCCTGTGTCGGCATAAGGGCGGTCCCCGTCGGCGAGGCCATGATGGCGTGCGTATTGGCCGACCACTGGTTGCGCCGCAAAGCGGAGTCGCGCTAGTCGTCCAACCCTGGATATCACCGTGCGGTAAATGGCGGCACCGTCTTGCCCGACAGCGGCGGGACGATGGTTCCCGACAACGGCGGTGGCAGGCGACGGTTTTCCGGTGGAAGAGGTTGAATGGACCGTCGCTTTGGAATCAAGACCCGCAAGTTTCCTTCTTGGCCGGCGGCATCGCCCCACGGACCTGCGGACCTCACGCTGACCCAGTTCAATGGATTCAGCGTTTCCGCGCTGGCTATGACACGACCCCCTTCGACGATCTCGGCCCAAAGCTTGCCTCGGAAATCTTTCTTCTTGATGCGGCACCGAATGGCGGCACCATCGAAGATCAGGCTATCCGGCACCAATCCATCGAAGGTTTCGGAAATTTCGGTCCCATCGCCGAGCACGCCTTCGCATTCAGCGGTGAAGGCCAGAGCGGGGCTGCCGCCAATCTCCAAGGTAAATTCCTTTGTCGGATCGGGTGCCATTATCGGATCCTGGTGAACGGCCTCGACCGAAGCCGGGCCTCTGATACCAAGTCTCTGTGAGTGGGACTCATATAGGGGCTTTCCGGAACGGTGTTTTTCTGATTCAAGATGGCAAACGGATGGAGGTTTGCCATGGGTTCTCCGGTTTCACTTCGAGACGATTTTGGTGCGGCCGGACTTCGGT
>JAAEOK010000110.1 GCA_024244705.1 Alphaproteobacteria bacterium | reverse complement strand
TCGCTGGCGACATTGACCGAACCGCCCTCGGCGCTCGAGGCGTTGAACGAGGTCACCGTGATCGACGCCCCGGTGTCGGTGTCGGTGTCGTTGCTCAGCACGCCCGCCGGGCCCACCGTCAGCGTCACGTCCTCGTCGGTGGCGTACAGGTCGTCTATGGCAATTGGCGGATTCGGCTCCGGTAAAACCTCCTCCTCCTCGCGCTCGCCCGCAATCTCATCCTCATCGATGAAGGTCCCAAAGACGAGATCCGTATTGCCGAGTGGGCCGATAGCGATCAAACCGGGGCCAATTTCACCCGGATCGAAGGTCGTAAAACTGGCGCTTTCATGATCGTCATTGGGGCCGACCGGCTCGGTTCCGCCAGGTTCGGAAGCGGCGACAACCCGCCCAAGAAATTCTTCAAGTGAAATCGTTTCGCCGTTCGGCAAAGTAATAGTTGCCGCCTCGCCGCTTTGCATCGCGGAAAGGAAATCCTCGAGGACCACAGTCCCCTGGTCGTTTGAGATCAGCCAGAGATCACCGTCCCGGAGGAACTCGCCGTTCGCGGCTCCGTTAAGTCGGGACAACTCGAAACCAAGCTCAATTCCCTTGCCGCCTTCGATTTCGACGGCATGGTGCGCGCCCCTGCCGGGCAGTTGCACAACCGTTCCGTGGCCGTTAGCTCCGTTGCTACCGACCGCGGAAGTTCCGTTGGGAAATTTAGCCGTTTCAGCCTGCGCTAATTGACCCCGCGCCGGCATTTCCAGAGACTCGACACCATGCGAGGCCTGGCCACCGCCCTGCTCTAGCATTACAACCCTCTTGACCACCACTCGACAATATTAACATAACGTAAACGCGGACCCAAAAAAAGAGAAAAACATAGTTAATTCCAAAAACTTAAAGACTTCACTGAGAATAGGCGCCAATCCATCACACACCTAGATCGAAATGTCTCACTCGTCGCTCCAGAAAACACAGCGTAAGTGATTTAAAATAAACGAATATGTGATATCGCCAGTCGCTTCCTGTTCGATTGCCACCGCGAACCGACACATCGGTCTGTTACCGTATGGTTAATTTGCCGTACCTAACGTGGGTACGCCGACCGGCATATGCGAGCCCCCAAAATGTGGCAATTTGGGGGCGAAATCGGCCATTATTTGGAACTAGAGGCGTGCCGGGTTGAGAAAGTTCGCCATCCAACGGGTGACGCGAAAAACTTAAAAATAAAAAATTTGATGTAAATCTAAGTAATAAATAAACGAACACAAGATGAATGCTAAGAAAAATCGCCACGTGCGATAAAATATGGGTTGCAAAAACCGGTTTTTCCATACCCCAAAGCTGTACCCTCGAGTGTCGTAACCGTGCCGCCTGCCGCCGACAAGATGGCGTGTCCCGCCGCGGTGTCCCACTCCATGGTCCGGCCGCAACGCGGATAGATGTCGGCCTCTCCGGCCGCAATGAGACAAAATTTCAGCGAACTTCCGGCACCTACAACGCGGTCGATAAGGTAGCGCCCAAGGACTGCATCTTCTTGTTCGGTGCGGTGCGACCGACTCGCGACCGCGATGAGCCCGCTTTTGGGCGGCGTCCGCGCCGCGATCTTGCGTTCGCTGCCGCCGGCAAGTTCGATGGCGAAGCCAGCGTAGCCGGCATAGGTCAAGGCCCGCGCGGGCGCGTGAACGACTCCGAGGATGGGACGGCCGTCTCGGATAAGGCCGATGTTTACGGTGAATTCGTCGCGGCCGGCGATGAATTCCTTGGTCCCGTCCAGCGGATCCACGAGCCAAAATTCGTCCATTGGAACGGCCGATTCATCCCGGTCACCGTCCGCTTCCTCGGAGACGATCATCGTATTCGGTGCCAGCCGGCGCAGTCTTTTCAAAATTAGGTCTTCGGCGGCGAGATCGGCCTCCGTCACCGGCGACTTGTCGGGCTTTTCGACAAACGTCGGATTATCGCCAAAATATTTCAACGTTATCGCACCGGCAGCCTCGGCGATATCGATGATCGCCCGAAGGAGCTGCCGAGAGGGGGCGGCGGTACCAGTTGGGCTGGTCATGATCGTTGGTTCTCCAGATTGCGAGTCACGGACACATTCACGTAGCCCGCTATAGAAGGCGGATACCAGGCGGGCCAATGCATGAACGGCCTCGTTGTCGAGCGCCAGCATCACCGCGACGACACTGGATACACGCTCCCCTTTATGCCAGGCGAAATCGTTGCGCAAGGCATGCCCTTGGGTCGGTCGATAATCCTGCCTTCGTCGGCAGGAACAGATGCCGCCACAAACCGCGGATCGAACGTCACATTCCTAATGTCGTCCTACCAATTCCGTCGAAGTTTTCCCTAACGCGCTGCCACCGATTGGATCCGCGCGATCAAATCGGCCGGAAACATGTGCAGGACGGGTGCTGTCGCCGTTAGCGGACACGACACTTCGATACGGCCCTGTAAACCGATCGTTAAGCAAGTTCGGATTACGTTCGACGCCGGCCAAATTATTGGAAAGATGACAAATGAGTTCTCCCAAGAGACAGATCGTAATGCTGTCCGGCGTATGCGTTTGTGCGATGTTGGGGCACGTTCCATTGGCGCACGCTTACCTCGATCCGGGCACCGGGAGTATGATGCTCCAAGCCATCGTCGGCGCCGTCGCTGCCGCCGCGATCGTGGGACGGTTGTACTGGTCCAAAACCAAGGATTTTTTCATGCGGCGCCGGCATGGCGCCGATTCTCTTGACGGCGCGTCTCGCGGTCCCTAGACGCACGATGGATGGAACCCACCCGGTCGATGGCGCGTCGTTCCGCGATCCATCCGGCCATGTCTTCGCGATCGGCGAGCGGGTGCTGCGCACGGTTACGGAGATCGGACGCGCCGATTACGAGTTCGTTCGCGACGGAACACTGCTGAGCCAGCTCATCGCGGAAGGGCTTGTCGTCTCTGGCCAGGAATTGAATGACCTACCCGGCGACCCGGAAACTCAATCCAGTTGCTATACCCTCGAGCACCCGCGGCTGCCCTATATTTCCTATCCCTATGAATGGCCGTTCGAGATGTTGCGCTCGGCAGCGCTTCTCCATCTCGACATCCAAATTCGCGCCCTCGATCACGGCATCTCGCTCGCCGACGCCAGCGCATACAATGTGCAATTTCTCGGCGTTGACCCGATCTTCATCGACTACCTGTCGTTCCGCCGTTACCGTCCCGGCGAATACTGGCTCGGCCACCGGCAGTTCTGTGAGCAGTTCCTCAATCCTCTACTGCTCAGGTCCCTGCTCGGAATCCCGCATAATTCATGGTACCGGGGCCAACTCGAAGGAATTCCGACCGAGGCGCTGGCCCGCGTTCTGAGCCTGCGTCACAAGCTGTCGTTGCGTGTGCTCATGCATGTCGCGGCTCCGGCTCGCCTACAGTCGTCCGCCAAGGGCGATCGCCCGCGCGCCGCGCCGCGACGGTCCTTTCCCCAGTCGGGGTACCGCAACATGCTCTCGCAACTGCGAAATTGGATAAAGAGACTACACCCCGCCGACGGCCGGGCGACGACCTGGCAGGATTATGCGGCGTCGAATACCTATGCGGTGGCCGAGGCGGATGCGAAATCCGACTTCGTCCGCGCATTCATTTCCAAGGTCGCGCCGAACCTGGCGATCGATCTTGGCTGCAATTCAGGCGAATATTCGGAGGTCGCGTTGGATGTCGGCGCGCGCCGCGTGATCGGCTTCGATTTCGATCAAGGCGCCCTCGATGCCGCGTATGCCCGAGCGCGGACCAAGGGACTCTCCCTTACCCCGCTTTATCTCGACGCGGCCAACCCCAGCCCGGCGCAGGGATGGTGCCATCGCGAGCGGCAAAGTTTCGGCGATCGCGGCAAGGCTGATGCGGTGGTCGCGCTGGCATTCATCCACCATCTGGCCATCGCCCGCAACATCCCTCTCGACCAGGTCATCGCTTGGATCGTCGGCCTCGCACCAAACGGCGTAATCGAGTTCGTCGAGAAGTCCGATCCGACGGTACGGCAGATGCTGGCACTGCGCGAAGATATCTTCGCGAACTATAGTCGCGAGGCATTCGAGGCTGGCTTGCGACGCCTGGCGGCGATCGTTACGACGCAGACAGTCTCCGATACGGGCCGCACACTCTATTGGTTCGAAAGGACGTAGTACCGCCAGCTCTTGAAGTTCCGGCGTTCCGATCGCTCCGCCGCGCTCGATAATATGGCGTAGCCAGTGCTCGGAGGCGTTTATCGACCCGCAACTCCGGTAGCCGGGTATCCTTCCTTCAATCCAAAGCACGATTTCGGCCTAGCGCGAGACACCCAGATTCTCCGCGAGTTCGTCTTCGGAGCGTACCGCTGGTACCTCGCGAAACCGAGCGTCGACGAGACCGGCGAATAGAGCGTGAATTGAGGTCTGGCTGGGGTCGTATCCCGATTGGATGCTGGGCGCCTTGATCGCGAACAGGGTGGAGTAGTTATCGCGAAACCCGTCCCGGTCTGTACGCTGATAATGGCTCGATTTGGGGTCGGCCAAATTGATCCTGGAACCATGGTCGCCATGGACCAGGATGATCGCGTCTTCGTATAGGCCGCGGCGGCGCAACACAGCAAACAGTTCCTCAATTCTTCGCGACAAGCAGCCGATCTGGGCGAGGTAGCGCTGGTAGCGGAGCGCCCGAGTCTCCGCCGTATTGGTGGCGCCGTCCTCGAGGTCCGCGGCGCGCCTCAGTAGCCAATCGTCATAGGGGCGGATTCGGCAGGTTTCATCATAGACGTAGGGATAGTGGGGCAGCAGGATGTGTGCGAAATGAAACTCGCCACGCCTCGCCGATTCGAGCCGCTCTATCAGGCCGTTGAGCTCGTCCATGGCCGCGATCGGAGTGACATGCTCGGTCGCCCCGTCCGACCACTCCGGCAACGAATATCCGGCATTCGCGATGCGCGGTCGGAGGTCGCGGTATGTGTCACGCGCCATTTCCCCGAAATGGGACAGCGAGAAATAGAAGGCGAACAGGATTCGGGCCCGTTCGAGGACCGGCAGGTTTGTTTGATCGAGCGCGCTCAGGTTGCCGTTGTAGGTACGACACGAAGAGGCAAACGTGGTCCTGTCGGAGCAAAACCGCATGTACCTCAGTTGGGTGATCCGGAGGTCGTAACCCCAGTCGGCGATCCGGCGAAAATAGGCGTTGTAGGGGGCATTTTCTCGCGCGACTTGCCGCTCGTAGTTCTGCTCTGCGTCGGGGTTGAATTTCGGCTCGAACCCGAAGAGGTGGGAGAGGGAGACCCGCGTATGAAAGTACTCGCTGAAGGCGCCGCCATAGAGGCGGAATCCGTTGTCGACATAGAGGGAACGCAAGCGGCCACCGAGATCCTTGGCGAAATCGGTATCAGGGAGGCCGGCGGGGCCGATGTGCTCGTCGAGGATCAGATGCATGGCCAACGGAAGGGTCGAATCGCCAGTGCGTTCCGCCTGTACCGGTTTCGAAGAAAAGTATAGGCCGAGTCCGATGAGAATGACGGTGACGACGGACATTACGCCGAGGACGATCACGACAAGCGGTAGCCAGTGACGTTGCAGGAGCCAACCGCCGGCCGTGAGCGCCCCCGCGACAAGGAACGCGACTAGGAAATGTCGTTCGAGTTCATCGAACTGGATGTCGATGAATACCAGCACGAGCATTGCGACAATGACCGCCCGCCACAACCGGGACGACCGCCTCAGCAACAGGGCGCAGACTAGAGCGAGACCCGTCATCAGGGAGATAAACAAAAGGGCTTCCGGCCGGTAGAGCGGATATCCGTGGTGGAACAGGAAGACGAAGGCAGGAAGCCAAAGCGCGAGCAGCGGCGCGAGAAAATCATAGATCGGACGGTCGATCGCGCCTGGGTCCGTGTTCGTCCGATCGGATGTCTCGATATTCGCCATTTTTCTCCAGCCATACGCCTCGAGCATGCCGAACCGTTTTATGCGAAAAATGGTTAACAGCCCGGAAACCGTGGCAAATCTGGAGCCCGATCATTCGTTTCAGGCGATACGGCCGGTGGCTTGGAATCTCTCGCCTGGACAGGATTCGGTATATCGCTGATTGCCCCTCGATGCCCTGGCCCGGATCAATCTGTCGGACCCGCGAGAGCGGGAAAATCGTCGGGCAACTCATGGCGAATCGATTTTTGAACCGGCACAACCGCTCTGCTTTGAAGGTCCAAAATATGAACCGCCGGTTCGCCGGCGTCGCTCTTTGGACCCGGCATGGGAGTGGCAAGCTCATGATTCCATAAGTGCGCGAATGCGGCTTGAATTGAGATTCTCGTCAGGTCGTATTCGGGCGAAATGTTTGGGGCTTTGATCGCCAGGATGGTGGAGAAACCATCGACAAAGTCTTGCGGCGAAAGCGCGCGAATGTGGCTGGCCGTGGGCTCGATCAGGTTAATGCGGGAGCCGTGATCGCCATGAATGATGATGACGGATTTATCGAAAATATTCCGCTCGCGCATCTCATCGAATAGGGTGCCAAGCATGCTATGGAGGCATTCCATTTGCTCCAGGTAGGCCTCGTATCGGATGATTCTACCCTGGTTCGAATTCGACTCCGGGTAGGGTCGGTCGCCGGGGAACCTGGCCATCCATTCGTGCACCGGCCGTGCACTGCAGTCTCGGCGAAAAACGTAGGGGTAATGGGGCAGCATCAGGTGGGCGAAAATGGCGTCGCCCGCTTGTAAATTCAGAAGGTTTGCCCGAATTCGATCGAGTTCTTGTACGGTGGCGACCGGACCCAGGCGATCACTGCCGCCATGCGACCAACTGGGCAAATCGATGCCCGTCTCGGCCAACATTTGACGCACGAATAAATAGGCATCCCGAGTTGCGTATCGAAGCCGCGACAAGGAGAGGTAAAAGCTGAATATGACGTGGGCTTTGTTGGCGACGGACAGCGTGGTTCCATCGAGGGCGCGAAGATTCGATCGGTAAGTTCTGCAGCTATCTACCGAGGCGGAGTTGTCGTCACAGAATCTGAGATGGGGAATTTGCGTTACTCGAAGCCTGAACCCCGATTCTGTCAATTTGCGAAAGTATGGAGCGAGGACATCTCGGTTTTGTCCGCGGTAGGCTTGGACGAGGTGCGGGTCATAGGTCTCCCGAAATTCGAACATGTGGGGAACCGATACCAAGGTATTGAAGTATTCGCTGAACGCGTTCCCGTATAGGCGGAAACCGTTGCGCAGGAAAAATTCGGTTGTCCGCTTCTTCACCGTCGCTCCCCTTGCGACATCCGTTGGAATTCCTTCCACGCCGATGTGCTCATCGAGAATCAAATGGATCAGAATGGGGAGATCGCGTTCGGGCGGGAATGGATTAGTCCGCTCTGAAACCCGTGCCTCCGAATTGGCATTCAGGAACACCAATGCAAGGGTCGCGACCGACATTGCCGCAAAAACAATCACGACCACCCGCATCAGGTGTGTCCTGAGGAACCATCCGAGCGCGACAAGCAGAAGGAGCGCTCCGAGCGTGGCCGCGCTATGTCGGTCTAGATAGTTGAATTGCGTATCGATAAAGAACAGCAGCAGAATTGCCATCGCCGAAACGCGTCCGAAATGGCCTGATCGTCGGACCGCCGCACCGATGCCGACCCCGACTAATGCAATGGCTGCGAGAAAAACCACGGCCTCCGCGCGATACGGCGGATAGTCCTGATGAGACAGGAAAATGAAAGCCGGCAGCAGCAAAACGATGAGAGGCGCAGCATAATCGAATGCGGCATGTTCGGCGTCCAGTGCGCTTTTCGGACTGCTGCTTCCGCGGACCGCCAATTGCTTCTCCAGCCACTATTGCGGTTCTTCAAATACCGCTGCAATGGTTAACAGCGAGGAAATGAGCCGCATGTGGTTCTACCGGGAAAGATTGCGCGCACCGGTTTGTGGTATAATTCAAATATGACGCAACCGGTTTCCGATATCGAAGGCGCGCTCCCGAGTACGGTGCCCGGGCGTTACTGGCACACGCTCGACGACGGTCGCGTTCAATGCGATCTATGCCCCCGGTTCTGCAAATTGCGGGAGGATCAGCGCGGGCTTTGTTTCGTGCGCGCGCGTCAAGACGACCGCATGGTCTTGACGACCTATGGCCGTTCGAGCGGGTTTTGTATCGATCCGATTGAAAAGAAACCGCTGAACCATTTCCTGCCTGGAACGCCGGTGCTGTCATTCGGCACCGCGGGTTGCAATCTGTCCTGCAAATTTTGCCAAAATTGGGACATCAGCAAATCGCGTGAATTCGACACGCTGGCCGATGCCGCTTCCCCCGCGGCAATCGCGGAGGCGGCGGCGAGTACCGGGTGCCGCAGCGCGGCTTTCACATACAATGATCCGGTCATTTTTCTCGAATACGCGGTCGATACGGCGATTGCCTGCCGCGAGCGCGATATCAAATGCGTTGCGGTTTCCGCCGGTTATATCTGCCCCGAGCCGCGGGTCGAATTCTATCGCCACATGGATGCGGTGAACATCGATCTGAAGGCATTTACCGAATCGTTC
The DNA here is from genome assembly GCA_024244705.1 of Alphaproteobacteria bacterium. Lineage (NCBI taxonomy): Bacteria > Pseudomonadati > Pseudomonadota > Alphaproteobacteria > Alphaproteobacteria bacterium. The sequence goes on along the minus strand of JAAEOK010000110.1, from coordinate 43,411 downwards.
TACGCCAAGATCTGTGCCGGCGCGCTCGAACCGGTCCTCGACACGCTTCGTTTCCTGAAGCACGAGACCGATGTATGGGTCGAAATCACGACCTTGCTGATTCCGGAGGAAAACGACAGCGCGGCGGAAATCGATCGAATGACCCAGTGGATTATGGAAAATCTCGGTCCCGATGTGCCGCTACACTTTTCCGCATTTCATCCCGACTGGAAGATGCTCGAAAAGTCGCGGACACCCCACGATACGTTGAGCCAAGCGCGGCGGATCGCGGTGGATAATGGACTCCGCTACGTCTATATCGGCAATGTTCACGATAAGGGCCGCAGCAGCACCTATTGTCACGCCTGTGGCGAACGATTGATTGCCCGCGACTGGTACGAGCTTTCCGATTGGCGCCTCGGCCCGCATGGCGACTGCTTGGCGTGTGGCACGTCTTGTGCCGGCGTCTTCGACTCCGAGCCGGGACGATGGGGGGCGCAGCGTCGGCCGATCAAAATCAAGGAATTCGCGGTCTGATCAATTCTGCCGCGGACAATCGAAGCTTTCCGTCGAAAACCGGTAGAACTGAATGGCATCGGACCAGTGGTCTTCGGGCAGGCGGGCTTTGCCTTTGAGGTGGCGGACGAAATCCTGTGGGTCGGGTAGGCTCTCCCACACCTGGGGCAGGAACAGCCCGCGCTTCTCGCCATCGACCAGAATCACGCCGTCCCGGTCGGGGTTAAGATCGGCGACCAATTGAGCCTCCGTCCGGCATTCGAGTTGGCGTGGCGTACTCAAGATAGAAACGCTGATGTCTATGCGGTCGCGATCTTCCGCCGATAACGCGGGGAATCGAGGATCGCCGAACCCGGCCTTAAAGCTGTTTTCCGCGACATCGAGCGCGAGCGAGCGGCTGGGCGTGATCGACCCGATGCAGCCGCGCAGCTTGCCGCCGATCTTCAGCGTGACGAACGTGGCGCGCGCACTGCGCAACTGAGGCGCGAGCGTATTGGCGACGACGCGAGGCATGCGGCCGCCGTTCTCGACCGCAGCGGAAATGACCCCACGGCCGAGGTCGCCCAACATTTTTCGATGCTCATCGGACAACCGCGCCGAGTGGGCATACTCGAAACCATACGCACCATAGCCGACGACACGGTCCTTGGTCCCCGCGGTATCGCCGGAATTGCGCAGATCGAGCGTGGTCACACGCATGTCGAGGGCACGGGCCCGGCGCAGCAAGCCCTTGATCGGGATTCGTCCACATGCCTGGTCGTCGTTGATTTGCCGGGGGCGGAGGCATTCGATGGCGAGCGACGCCGCGCCGTCGAGTTTCTGCGCCGATGCGTAGTCGTGATAGTGGCTGAGGTCGGAGCTGATCACGATCAACGTTTCGGGGCCTCCCCAGAGCTCCCGCAAAAGTGCTTCGACTTGAGGCGGGTCCGCTCTGCCGACGAGGATTGGTACGATCGAAAAATCGCTGAGAATGCGCTGAAGAAAGGGGAGTTGTACCTCGAGGCAATGCTCCTCCGTGTGGCACTCATCCTTGACCTCGACCCCGGCAAACGAAGACAGCCGGTCGATCGTGACCCGATCGAGGGGGACATCGCCGAGCGGCGATCGCCACAGCCGATGGCTGGGCACGGCGAATCCGCGAACCGGGACGCGGTGGCATGGGCCAATCATGACGACCCGCCGTATCTCGGCTGAGACGGCGTGAAGCGTGGCGTACACGGCGCCCGCGATCGGGCCCGAAAAGACGTGACCTGCATGGGGCGCGATGATCGCCTTCGGCGTGTATTCAGCGGCAGCGGATTGCGCCAGATGGCCATCCACGGATGCGGCCAACGGGCCGGCGTCGGCGGGAAAAAACGTCCCGGCGATAGCCGGCGGCCGCACATCGTTTACCAGCTCCATCGATTCTTCCGTCCTGGCTTGGAATGTGCCCAAGACTAAGCCAATTCCGATCGTCGCGGAAGAGCGGGCACAGCTCGCCGTTGTCGGCCAGGGGAACTGAGCAGGTGCGGCCATCGATACGACCGCGTAGACTTTGTTCATGTGTGGGCGGTATTCGATCACCACGCCGGTCGAGGCGATGCGGGCCTTGTTCGATTTTTCAGGGCCGGGGCTGAATTTGCGCCCGCGCTACAACGCCGCGCCGACGCAGGCGCTGCCGGTGGTGCGCCAGCGTGATGCGGACGGCGGTGGGGACCGAGAGCTTGTGCTGCTGCATTGGGGCTTGGTTCCGTCATGGGCCAAGGATATCAAAATCGCGTCCCGTCTCATCAATGCCCGGGCAGAAACGGCGGCCGAGAAGCCATCATTCAGATCCGCCATGCGTCATCGCCGCTGTCTGGTGCCGGCCGACGGATTCTACGAATGGAAAACCATCGATGGCCGCAAACAGCCGTTCCGCGTTTCCCGACCCGACGGCGGTCCGTTCGCCTTCGCCGGCCTTTGGGAATCTTGGCACCCCGATCGGGATGACCGGCTGGAATCGTTTACGATATTGACCACTGCCGCGAGCGCGGCCCTCGCCGATATTCATCCTCGCATGCCGGTCATATTACCGTCGGCGGCCTACGCGGCGTGGCTCGACCCCGATGCACAGACGGCGGCATTGGGGAATTTTCTGATCGCCTACGAAGGTGATTTGGATGCGACCCCGGTATCGACTGCCGTAAACAATGTTCGCAATGACTCACCCGCCTGCTTCGAGACAGCGGAGAGTGCGCCGCAATTGATCTGACGAATGATAATTCGGTGCCGAATCAAGCACCGGTGAACCGGGGCATGACCCGTTCGGCGAACAACTGCATCGAGGCCGCGGCCTCGGCGCCCGAAATCGTATTGAAGTTGACCTGCAGGGAGGCAATTTCAAACCCGCCGACCATATCGTCATAGCCCGCGATGACATCGGCCAGACGGTCGGGGTCACCGACCCAGGCGGCGCCCTTTTCAACCTGGGATTCAAATGTCTCCTTAGCCAGGCCGGCGATGATCTTGTCGTAGTTTGGATAATCTGCGGAACTCGATCCGCCGGTCCAATCCGAGGCCGCATCGACCAATGACTTGAGGTAGCGATTGAGCGGCTCGCGGGCAATGTCGCGAGCGCGTTCATCCGATTCGTCGCAGAAGAGATGGAAGGCCAGCATGACGGTTCCATTGCCGGGGTGTCCCGCCTCGCGCCAGGCCTCACGATACAGGCCGAGCAGCGCCTTCATCTTACCGCCGGCCAGCGGGATGGCCATGATGGAGTGGCCTGCGGTGCCCGCTTTGACGAACGATTCCTCGGTGGCCAAGGCGGCAACGTAAAACGGTGGCCGCGGTTTCTGAGTCGGCCTGGGGAGCGATGTCACGTCGCGAAAGGCGTGGAACCGGCCGTCCATCGAAAGATTCTCTTCCTCCAGTAGACGCCGGACCTGCTCCATGCCTTCGTCGAACCGTGCCTTGCTTTCGTCGAGGCTGATACCGAAGCGGTCGAACTCATGCGGTAGGAAGGCGCGCCCGAATCCGACATCGAGTCGCCCGCCGGAAATCGCGTCGAGCATGCCGATCTCACCAGCCAGCTTGAGCGGATTGTTGAACACCGGCAGGACGGCGCCGGTCACCAGGCGCGCCTTTCGCGTGCGGGCGGCGGCGGCGGTCAAGAAAATGATCGGGTTCGGGCTGTAACCACCGTACTCACGGAAGTAGTGCTCGACGGTGCGGACGTGGGTGTAGTCGAGTTGGTCGCAGAGCTCGACCAAATCCATGCATTCGGCGAAATACGCGTCCGCCGTTTTGACGTCGGGCCCGATGTCGGGAAAGAATTGAATGCCGAATTGCATGTTGCTAACTCCACTTCGGAACATAACCCGCCGGTTAGATCGAGGTCCGCGAGGTTCGCTGCCGGTTTCCGGCATCCAACACGTAGCATATCATTACTCCGTATACCGATTAAACCGCCGGTTCGGAAGGTGCGCCCACGACAATGTGTGATTGGCCAGTCCGCGGATGTCTCGGGACTCGTTGCCGATTGGGCGCCGTGTTGCCAATATGACTCCAACAATTCGATTCCATGGGTAGAGGGAAACGGGAATGAACCATCCGCGAAAGGGGCAGCCGGCGGTGACGAACTACCGGCTCCTCGAGGCCCCCGGCCACCTCATGCGTCGGTGCCAGCAACGCGCCGTTGAGATTTATGTCAGTGAAGTCGGCCGGAACGGACCCACACCGCGTCAGTTCGCGGCGCTGATCACGGTGCGGCAGCACCCCGGCCTGAGCCAGACCGACCTGGTCAATTTGACCGGCATCGACCGCAGCACGATCGGCGATTTGATCAGCCGCCTGATTCGACGGGGCTGGCTGAGGCGGCGGCGAACGAGCAGGGACGCGCGCGCCTATGCCCTCTATGTGACGACCGAGGGCGAGCAAATCCTGGAGCGGGCGGTGCCGGCCATTAATGCCGCACAAGAACGGATCCTGGCGCCTCTAGCGCCGGCACGGCGGTCGGAGTTCATGAGCTGCTTGCGGACGATGGCCGATGCCAAACGCGATGCGGTGCCAGGCCGCGACCCGGAATGAACCATGTTTCCAAGTGTGTGGAGGGGAAATGAAGCTATGCCGTTTTGACGAGGATCGCCTGGGCGTGACTGATGGCGAGAGGATCCATGACGTGACGGGGGCCCTCGCTGTGTTGCCGGCCATGTCATGGCCGGTTCCCCCGGGCGACGCGTTGATCGCGCATCTCGACCGGATCGTCGAGCGCGCTGCCGACCTTGTAGACTCGGCGGCGGCGAGACCGTTGGCCGACGTCCGGCTGCTCAGCCCGGTCGCCAATCCGACCAAGGTGATTGGTGCCCCGGTCAATTATCACAAGCACCTCGACGAGGCGCAGGCCGACGCCGGCATCAATTTCGGCCAGGATATCAAGACCATCGATCACTATGGCCTGTTCCTCAAGGCGAACAGCGCGCTCGTCGGTCCCGGTGAGGGCATCGCGCTCCGCTTCACCGACCGCCGCAACGACCATGAGGCGGAGTTGGTCACCGTCATCGGCAAAGGCGGGTCGGATATCCCGCGCGATCGCGCCTTCGATCATATCGCGGGCTATACGATGGGATTGGACATGACGGTGCGTGGCACCGAGGATCGATCTTTACGCAAGTCGGTCGACAGCTATGCGGTGATCGGGCCCTGGTTGGTGACGGCGGACGAAATCGCCGATCCCGACGCCATCGATTTCGAGCTTCGCGTCAATGGCGAGGTGCGCCAGGCCTCGAACACGCGTCACTTGATTTTTGATATCGCGCGTTTGGTCGAATACGCCTCGTCCTTTTATACCCTTTATCCCGGCGACCTGATCATGACCGGGACCCCCGAAGGTGTTGGCCCGGTCAAAGCCGGCGATGTCATCGACTTTACGATGGACGGGATCGGTGCGATGCGGGTCGCGGTGCGTGCAGCCTAGCGCAACCGATCGGGTCCAAGCGAAATGGTTCCGTCGCCGGCAGTCATGAACGCGAGAAAAGCCTATATCGTATGTGCGTCACCGCGGAGCGGCAGCGGCGTTCTCTGCGAGGCCTTGTGGACGACCGGCCGCGCCGGCCAGCCCGATGAATACTTCGGCCGCGAAACCATGCCCATTTATTGGCAGAAATGGGGGGTGCGGGACTATCCCGATTACGTGCGCCGGATGATTTCGATGACGACCACTGCGAACGGCATCTTTGGGGTCAAGATTCATGCCCTGCATCGGCTATTGATCGATGAGGTATTTCGAGGACAGTCGGATGGATCACCGACGACGGGACTCGACCGCTTGGTCGATCATCTGCCCAACGTGGAATTTGTCTGGTTGCGCCGTCGCGATAGGGTGCGGCAGGCTATTTCGTGGTCGAGAGCGTCGCTTAACCAACAGTTTTATCGGAGACGCGGCGACCCGGTTTCGGCGATGGGGTTTCCGTTTGATTTCGACGATATTCTCGAGCGTTGCCAAGAGCTTAAGAATTTCGATCGCTTCTGGGATGGATTCCTACGACATCGCGGAATTGATCCGTTAAGGCTCTTCTATGAAGATGATCTGGAGCACGATTTCAGGGCGGGTACGCGGCGTGCGCTCGACTGGATCGGGGTCGACAATGTCGATGGTCTCAATATTTCGAGCACCTTCTGCAAACAAAGCGACGAGCTCTCCGAACGCTATTGCGAACGCTTCAAGACGATGCTTGCCAACCGGCCCTCGGTGGAATCGGTTCCATGATTTCAGAGTGACGAAGCGTCTCCGCTAACTCCCGACGCCGATAATTGTCGGTGATCGGGTTCAACGGCGATTGCGCGACAAACTGGTTCAAAGAAATTTATCCCGCCCCTTCCAGTAGGGCGCGCGAATGAGGTGTTTTTGCATCTTGCCGACCGGCGTCTTCGGGATCGCGGCGACGAATTCGATCAGGCGTGGGCGCTTGTAGCGGGCGAGCGTCCGGAGGCTGAAGTCGATCAAATCCTCGGCGCTAATGGAATTGCCGTCGCGCAGCACGACGTGGGCGGCCGGAACCTCGCCCCAATGGTCGTCCGGAATGCCGAAGACCGCGCATTCGGCGACCGCCGGGTGCTTGTAGAGCGCATCCTCGATTTCTTTGGGATAGATGTTCTCGCCGCCCGAGATGACCATGTCCTTCGATCGGTCGACCAGGGCGAAATAGCCTTCCGCGTCGCGGAATCCGAGGTCCCCGGTCCACAGCCACCCGTCGCCCGACTTGAACAGGGCCGCGGTCTGCTCGGGATCGTCGTCGTAGGCGACCATGAGATGGTCGCCGCGAGTCACGATCTCGCCGACCTCGCCGGCGGCGACGGGGCGGCCATCGGGGCCGAAAATGTCGAGCTCGACGTTGAACGAGGGCCGCCCGATGCTGTCCGGCTTGTCGGTGTGCTCCCAATGACGCTTGACCGTCATGGGACCGGTTTCCGACTGGCCATAGTTCTCGGTGAACAGAATGTTGGGGAAGAGGGCGCGAAGTTCGGCGATGAGTGCCGATGGCATCGGCGAACCGGCGAATCCGATATGGCGCAAAGTGGCGAGTCGCGACGGCTCGAACCGCGGATGCCTTACCAGCCCATTGAGTTGGGTCGGGACAAGAAAGGCGGCGGTGATCTTGTCGCGCTCGACGAGATCCATGAATCGCTCCGGGTTCCACGTCCTGAGCAGCGAACAGCTGCAGCCGAGCCACAGCAACGGCTGGAACCAAACGAACAAGCCGACGGCGTGGAAGATCGGTGTTACCACCGCGGCCCGTTCGGCATCGCTCAACCCGTGCTGGGCGACGATGGTGACCGCCGACGCCGTGCGGCATTTGTGCGAGACCAGGACGGCCTTGGGAAACCCGGTGGTGCCGCCGGTGAACGTGATCGCGTAGGGGTCGCTGTCGGACAGTTCGACCGTCGGCTCCGCCGTCGGCTGGCCGGCGACGAAATCGTCATAGGCGGTGGCCTCCGGCAGCGCGTCGGCCGGACCGTCGACGACGACGATGCGACGAAGCGACCCGATCTGTGGCGCGATTTCGGCGACCAGCGCCGCATATTCGGCGTCGAAGACGAGCGAAGTCGCACCGATCTTGTTCAGAACATAGACCAGGTCCTTGGGTGCATAGCGGAACGAAAGATGGGCCAAGATCGCGCCGGCGCGCGCGGCGCCAAAATGCACCGCTGCATATTCGGCAACATTGGGCAGCATGGCCGCGATGCGTTCGCCTTTGGCTACACCGGACGAATGGAGTGCGTTGGCGAATTGATTCGCCGCATCGGAAAGTTCTCGAAATGTCATCCTGCGGTCGCCGGCGGTCAACGCGACGCGGTGGGGCGTTCGGCGCGCCGGCAATTCCAACATCCGTCCTGCCAACATCTGTCCACTCCCCGTGCCGCGCTCGAAGACCGCCTATCGCCGGGTGACCCCGAGAAACGACAGTATTCTAAAGTCCGTTTATCCGCTTCAGCAAATCGGTCAGCGTGCGGCGTTCATCTGTCGACAGCCCGGCCGATAGCCTGTCTTCATGCGCGCGCAGATGCGGCTCGATGCGGCGGAGGAACCGACGCCCCGCATCGGTTAGGAAAAGGGCATGGGCACGGCGGTCTCCGGGGGCGGGCCGGCGCCGTATCAGCCCGCGTGTTTCGAGATTGTCGATGACCGCGACGATTGTCGACCGGTCCAGCCCCATCGCGCGCGCCAAAGCCGACTGGTTGAGACCGGAATTGGTGTCGACCAGCAACAGGCCCCCGAGCTGTCCGGGGCTGATGTCGAACGGAGCCATGGTCTCGGCGAAGTCCTGGAAGGCGCGCAATTGAGCACGCCGAAGGCCATAGCCCAGAAGCTCACCGAGCGGCGCGTAACGCAGCTCTTCGGTGCTCCGGATGCCGCTCCGGCCGGTTCGACCCATCACCTGCGTCCGTCGTTTCTGTCCAACAATTTGTTTGTATCACAAATTGTTTGAAATCCAAACAATATTGACCTATATCGGACCGGTCGAATCTCTGTTCTATGAGCATGAGCTTTACGGTCAAGGTCAGCCAATTCGAAACGCCGGTGTCGGTCGAGATGGGCGATACCATCCTCGAAACCGCGTTGCGCTTGGAATTGCCCTATCCTCACGGTTGCCGCTCGGGCAATTGCGGCGCCTGCAAGTCGGAGCTAATCGCGGGCGACGTCGAGCTGTCGCCCTACTCGGAGTTCGCGCTAACCGCGGAAGAACGCGCGCGCGGGCTGATTCTCGCCTGTCGGGCGGTGCCCTGGTCGGACTGCGAGGTCGCCCACCTCGAATCGGAGGATGTGGAGACCCATCCCAGCCGCCACTTGAGGTGCTCGGTGATTTCGGCCGAACCCGCGACCCACGACATCCGTGTCATCCGGCTGAGGATCGAGTCCGGCGGGCCGTTCGACTTCTCGCCCGGTCAATATGCGAGCCTCGTCTTTCCGGATTTGCCGCCCCGCGACTATTCGATGGCCAACATGCCCGGCGGCGACGAGCTCGAGTTTCACATCCGCCTGATCCCGGATGGCGCCGTCACGCCCTATGTCCAGGAGGCGCTCAAGGTCGGCGACGAGGTGCGCGTCCGCGGGCCGTTCGGCACCTCCTATCTTCGCCGCAATCACAACGGGCCTATTGTTGCACTTGCCGGCGGATCGGGCATCGCGCCCATCAAGTCGATCATCGATTCGGCGCTGGATGCGGAGATCGGGCAGAGCATTTACCTCTATTTCGGCGTGCGCGACGAACGAGATCTCTATCTCGAACGCTACTTCGACGAATTGGCGGCGACCCATGCCAATTTTCATTTCATCCCGGTTTTGTCCGAGCCCACTAAGGAGACGACGCGGCGCACCGGATTCCTCCATGAATCGGTGCGCTCGGACTTTACCGATCTCGACGGCTGCAAGGGCTATCTCGCGGGCCCGCCGCCGATGGTCGAGGCCGCGACACGCGTTTTGACATCGCTCGGCATCAGGCGCCAGGATTGCCACGCCGACGCATTCTATACCGAGGCCGACAAAGCGGCCGGGAAGGGGGCTTGATGCCATCGACATTGTTGCAGGACCGGGTTGCCCTGGTGACCGGTGGCGCGCGCGGCATCGGCAAGGCGATCGTCGAGGATCTCGTCGATCATGGCGCCCGCGTGGTCATCGCCGACAGCGGTACCGGGATCGACGGCGCCGGTGCCGACCCGTCGCCGGCGACGGACTTGGCGGGCGCACTGGGCGACAATACGAGGGCCTTCACCGAAAGCGTCGCCAGCCCATCGGCGGCGCAGGCAGCCGTCGACGCCGCGCTCGATGCCTTCGGCGCCCTCGACATACTGGTCAATAATGCGGCGATCCTGCGCGATGCCTTTGTCTTCAAAGGCGATTCGGGCGATTGGGACGCGGTTATCCGCAACAACCTGTCGGCGGCCTACTACCTGATGACTGCGGTGACGCCGGTGCTGAGAAATCAGGCCAAAGCCGGTCGGCCGCCGGGCCGGCTGGTCAGCATCGTCTCGACCGCCGGCCTCTACGGAAACTACGGTCAGGCGGCCTACAGCAGCGCCAAGGCCGGATTGGTCGGTTTGACTCGGATCGCCGCCCTCGACATGGCACGGACGGGGGTCACCGCCAACTCGGTGGCGCCGTTCGCCCATACCCGCGTCACCGACATCATCAAGCCGGCCAATGACGCCCAGGCCGCCTACAAGGAACGGGCCATGAAGGTGTTGCCGCGGCACGTCGCCGCCTTCGTGACCTATCTGTGTTCGGCGGACGCGCAGAACGTGACCGGCCAATTGTTCGGCGTTCGCGGCCGCGAGATCTTTCTGTTCTCGCAGCCGCGGCCGGTCTCCTGGCTGGTCGACGAGGAGGAGGACTGGCGCGCCGAGAACATCGCCGGCGGCATGTCGGCGATGGTCCCGTCGTTTACGCCGTTGGAAACCGACCTCGAATCATTCAACACGGACCCCGTCGTATGAGAGGTGCGCGATGACGACCCACGAAATACCCCAGGTCGATACCTGCGAAGATTTGAAGTATTACCCGGAAGAATACGGGAACGCCGTGCGCAAGCTGGTGATCAGCCACGCCATCAACGAGCTGCAGGGTGCGCGGGTGTTCGATGAACCGGCGGTCGCCCTGGCGCCGACGCCTTATGCCAAGTGGCTGACCTGCCGCGTGGCGATGGAGGAATACGGGCACCATGTAAGGTTCTTCGAGCTCGGCCGCGAGATGGGGATCGCCGAGGCCGACATGGTCCCCGAGCGGGCCGAGAAACGGCCGCTGTCGATTTTCGACTATCCGCTCGAGACCTGGGAAGAATTCTGCGTCATCAAGATGCTCGGCGATCTGGCCGAAATCCTGCAGGTCGAGGATTTGGTCAAATGTTCGTTCCATCCGCTCCGCAACCTCGCCCGCATGACGATGCCGGAGGAGCGGTTCCACGCCCAATTCGGCGTCGATTTCTGCGGTGACCTGTGCCAGAGCGAGGCCGGACGCACGGCGGTGCAGGCCGGGATCGACCGCATCTTTCCGTCGTTGCCCGCGTTTTTCGGCCGTGACAAATCGAAGAACAATGAGATTTTCCGCAAGTGGGGCATCAAGGAGCGCACCAACGAGGCGATGCGCGCCGACTATGTCGCCCGCGCCCGCGAGGTCGTCGAGGATCAACTCGGACTAACCTTGCCCGCGGTCGAACTGGCTGCTGCGTAGCCGCGCTTCAAAGGCTAAGATCGCGGCGAGGAGAACGAGATGGCGAAAGCGGAACGTCAGGCCTATTACGACCGCATCGGCGCCGACAGCCTGGCGCCGCTGTGGGAGGTGCTCCACAATTTGGTGCCGAAGGAGCCGCCGCGGACCTGCGCGGCCCATATTTGGCACTACGACAAGATCCGCCACTTCGTGCTCGAGGCCGGCGATCTGATCACCGCTGAGGAGGCGGAGCGTCGGGTCCTGGTGCTGGAGAATCCGGGCCTCCAGGGGACCAACCAGGTCACGCCGTCGCTCTATGCCGGGCTCCAGCTCATCCTGCCCGGCGAGATCGCGCCCAGCCATCGCCATACCCAGTCGGCGCTGCGCTTCGTTATCGAAGGCGACGGCGCCTATACCGCCGTCGACGGCGAACGGACGATCATGCACGAGGGCGATTTCGTCATCACGCCGCCCTGGACCTGGCACGACCACGGCAATGAATCGGATCGGCCCATGGTGTGGATGGACGGCCTCGACGTGCCGTTGGTCAATTATCTCGATGCCGGCTTCGCCGAGAAATATCCCGAAGCCGTGCAGCCGATCGGCCGGCCGGTCGGCGACGCGCCGGCGCGCTATGGCCAGGGCCTGCTGCCGGACGGCTATCAGTCCGGTTCGCTATGCTCGCCGATCTTTAATTATCGCTATGACCGAACCCGTGCGGCATTGGAAACGATGCGCCGGACCGAGGATTGGGATCCCTGTCACGGGCTCAAGATGCGCTACGTCAACCCGGTCGACGGCGGCTGGGCGATGCCGACCATGGGAACGTCGATCCAGCTTTTGCCCAAGGGTTTCGCCACCACACCCTACCGATCGACCGACGCCACCGTGTTCTCGGCGGTCGAGGGGAAGGGCCGATTGGCGGTCGGCGACGTAACCCTCGAATGGGGTCCGCGCGACGTTTTCGTTGTCCCGGCATGGGCTTGGAATTACTTCGAGGCCGATGAGGATGCGGTCGTCTTCAGTTTTTCCAACCGTCCGGTTCAGGAAAAACTCGGCCTGTTTCGCGAGCAGCGCGGCAACGCGGAAGATTGAGGGTGACGATGCCGCGCGGCGGCGGCGGCCCCGACGGCCGAGGTTCGCTTGAACAATTCGCCGCCGAATTGCCGGCCGTCGCCTGGTTTGCCGCGGTCGGTTTGCCGCTCCCGAAAACCGTCGTGGCGACCGCGTCGCGCTATCTGATCGGGCTCGGCTATCGGGATGTGACCGTTGGATCCGTTTCCGATTGGCGCGCGGCGGCCGATGTCACCCGCGACCCGGCCTGGGAGCAGGGCTGGTGGGCGCGGGAAGAGGCCCACCGGCGCAACCTCCTCGACGCCTGCGCCGGCGCCCTCGGCGAGAAGACGGCGCTTGATCTATTGACCACCGTTACCGAGCAGGCGAATGCGGTGGTCCTCGATGCGGCGTCCGACGCGCTTGCCCGCTTCGGCACCATCGATCCATTTCTCGCGCGCGTCGCGGCGGGCGCCGCCGCCCAGGCCGTCTATCAGGCGGCGCTTGCCCGTCTCGCCGGGGAAGACGCGGCCGACCTCTTTGTTGCCAAATTCGACCTGTTTCGCGCCGGCCGCTGGCCGCTCGGTATCGTCGGCGGCGCCTTGCGCGTGTTTTGAGTCGCCGCGTTACGAGTGCATCGGCGGTTTGAGGCGGCCGATCATCAGTGCCAGCACGATCCCGACCGCCGCCGAGAAGACGACGGGAATCGGCGCCGCGCTCCAGGTCCCGGTAGCGGCGACGAGAGCGCCTGCGATCGGCGGCCCCATCATCTGGCCGATATTGGATCCCTGCATGACGAGCCCGTTGGTGGTACCGATGAGGGCCGGGCGCGGGGTGAAATCCGCCGTCGCGCCGAGGATGGAGGCGGGCAACAGGCCGCCGACAACCGAAAAGACGATGCACAGGACGACGCGCGCGCCGTCGGGCACGGCTTCGCTGTAGATGCCGATGGCGGTAACGGCCATCGTTGCGCTGGCGACGGTGATCAGCAGCGATCGCCTCACGCCATGGCGCAGCAGCCAGCCGGCGGTCAGGTTGCCGGCTGCATTGACGACCACCGCGAGCGCGGTGATCGATGCGGCCAGTCCGGCGCCCATGCCGCGGGTTTCGACCAGGAACGTCGGCAGAAAGCCCATCACCGCGATGAAATTGCTGGTGTAGGTCATAAAGCACAGGGTCAGAAGCAGAGGACCGGGGGCGAATAGGGTGGTCCGGATGTCGCGCGCCAAATGCCGCGGGCCGGCGGTGTCGGGCGGGGGCCGTCCGCCCAAATTGCGGGTTGCCGCGGCAAGGGCGATGGCATAGGCGGCGACCAGTCCGGCATTGATTTCCCAAAGACCACGCCAACCCAGGGCCGCGATCAAAGTCGGCGAGGCCACGATCATCGCCGCCGTGCCGAGCGGCATGTAGGTGCCCCAAAATCCGAATGCCATGCCCATGTCCTCGGGCCTTGCCGACCTGACGATCAGGCCCGGCGCCGCGACGATGATGGTGATGAAGCCGAATCCGGCGAGGAAGCGGCTCAGCAACAGCGTCGTGACGCCGGGCGCCAGGCCGCCGAGGGCGCTGCCGATGGCGACCGCCCACAGTCCAAACAGGACTAGGCGGCGGTGGCCGAGCTTGTCGGCGGTAGCGCCGGCGAGAATTCCAATTGCCGCACCGACGACATTGAAGATCGACAGGATCCAGCCCGCGGTGACGAGGTCGATGCCGAGTTCGGCGCGGAGGACCGGCAGCGCGGCGGGCACCTTGCCGATCTGAAAGGCGGCGACGATTCCCGCGCCGACCACCAACAGGACAATCCGCCATTGGGTCGCGGGGGTAGCGGTCGAAGGGGACACGATGGCGAATTGCTATTCGGCGACGATCGGATTGACCAGGGTGCCGATGCCGGTGATCTCGACCTCGACGGTGTCGCCTGCCCTCATGAAGACCGGTGGTGTGCGCTTGAAACCGACGCCGCCCGGGGTGCCGGTTGGAATGACGTCGCCGGGGACGAGTTCGGTGAAGGTCGACAGATAGTTGATCAGATAAGGGATATCGAAGATCAGCTGGTCGGTGGTCGCCCGCTGCATCTCGGTTCCGTTGAGCCGCGTCACCAGGGTCAGCGCGGTCGGGTCCGGGATTTCATCGGTGGTCACGATCCACGGCCCGAAGCCGCCGGTGTGGGGAAAGTTCTTGCCCGGCGTAAACTGATGGGTGTGACGTTGCCAGTCGCGGATGCTGCCATCGTTGTAGCAGGCGTATCCGGCGATGTGGTCGAACGCCCTCTCGGCCGGAATATGGCGACCGGCCTTGCCGATGACCATTGCCAACTCGCCCTCGTAGTCGAAACGATCCGAATGAGTCGGCAGCACCAGGGGTTGTTCATGACCGACCTGGGTATTGGCGAAGCGCGTGAACAGGGCCGGATAGTCGGCGTCGCCGCGACCGGTTTCCTCGACGTGCTTCTTGTAGTTGAGCCCGACGCAGATGATCTTGTCGGGGTTGGGGATCGTCGGCCGGAATTCGATTTCGTCGAGCGAAAAATCGGCGTCGGTTCCGCTGTCGAGCGCGGCGAGTTCCGCCATGCCGTCGGCGAGCGCGGACTTGAGATCGGGAAACTTCGTTCCCAGTCGCCGCGACGCATCGACGACGCCGTCGTCGACGGCGATGCCGTAGCCATCGATTCCACCATGCCGGAAGCTCAGCAATTTCATCCTTGTACCCTCCAGTCGGTCTCGCGGTTTCGTTCGTTCAGCTGCGCATCCACGCCTGGCCCCAATAGTTGAGGGTCCGTTCGCAATGGGGCCATGTCCGTTTCGCCATCGACAGCGGCATATGCTCGAGCTCGGCGGAGATCTCGACCTTGTTGCCGTCGGGGTCGAGGACCATGAAGAACAGATTGTCGCCGGGACCGTGCCGGCCCGGACCCCACCATAGCGGCACACGCAGGCGCGAGAAATGGTCAGCCCAATCGCGGATGTCATTCCAGCAATCGGCTTCGTAGGCGTGGTGGTCCAGTCCCGTTTCGGGCGCTACGAAGGCCGCGAAGCTATGGTGTTCGGGATCGCAGCGATAGAAGCGCGCGGTGATCCGGCCGCTGTCCTCATCGACGACCTCGTCCGAAACGACGAACCCCAGGACATCCGAATAGAACTCGTGAAGCCGCTCCAAATCGGTCGTCGCCATGACGAAATGCTGGAGCCGTCCGGGTAGCTCGTCATCGCCGTCATAGGCCGTGTTGGGCAGGCCGAAAACGATCCGACCGCCGTCGGGGTCGGTGACCGCGAAGGCGTCGTCCTCGAACAATGGGGTCGGCGACGGCTCGATCGGCACCTGGCGGCGTTCCAATGTTCGGCGTAGGGCGGCGACGGCCGCCCGATCGGCCATCGCGAACGCGGCGAAGGAAAGCCTGTTGGCCTCGCCGCGACCGATCACGACACGCCGTTTGCGTCCGTCCATCAGCGATTGCCCCTCGGCCAGGGGCCGCTCGCGGAGACCGAGCCCATCGCGATAGAACGGAATCAAGCGGCTCGGATCGGTGGAATCGATGCGTATGTGATGGAGGCGCGACGGCCAAATTTCGGGAGCGTCAGTCATGGCATCCAGTCCTGTTCATGTGCCGCCGACGCCGATCAGGCTGTCGAGGCGGTCGGGGTCATCGCGCAGATCGGCGCTTGCGCCGTCGAAAACGATACGGCCTTTGTCCATCACGACGACCCGGGGCGAGAAATCGAGCGCGATGCGCGTGTTCTGCTCGACCAAAAGGATGGCAAGATCGCCGTCGCTCTGCAATGTCCGCATGGCGGCCACCAGGCCTTCGACGATAACCGGCGCAAGCCCTTCCGACGGTTCGTCCATAAGCAGCACCGACGGATTGCCAACCAGGGCGCGAGCGATCGACAGCATTTGCTGCTCACCGCCGGAAAGCTGGTTCCCCATGTTGTCGGCGCGTTCGCGGAGATGCGGGAACAACTCGAAGACCTTATCGATTGTCCAACGGCCCTGTCGCGTCGCGACCATCAGGTTCTGCTGGACCGAAAGTGACGGAAAGATTTCCCGTTCCTGCGGGACGTAGCCGATGCCGATGCGGGCGCGGCGGTGGATTTCCATCGACGTTATTTCCTGATCGCGGAACCGAATCCGACCGCCGTGCAGATTGGTGTGGCCCATTATGGTTGCCAGCAAGGTGGTCTTGCCGACCCCATTGCGGCCAATGAGACTGATGCTTTCTCCCGGCTCGAGCGATAGTTCGAGGTCCTCTACGACGACCGTGGCGCCATAGCCGGCCGACACCCCATCCAACCGGAGACTGCGCCCGTTCAGCGCTTCAGACATGGGTTTCTTGGCCGAGATAGACGGCGCGCACGCGCGCGTCGCGCCCGATTTCATCGGGCGTGCCGACGGTCAGCACACCGCCACCGACCAATACCGTAATCTCCTCCGCGAACCGGAACACCACATCCATGTCGTGCTCGATGATGAGGATCGCGATTTCCTGCGGAAGGCTATCGATGACATCGAGCAAAATCCCGTGTTCCGCGGTGGGGACACCGGCGGCGGGCTCGTCGAGCAGCAACACCCGCGGATTGAGGCCCAGCGCGATCGCGATTTCGACGAGCCGTTGCCGGCCATAGGGCAACTCGCGGACCGTCTTGAGCGCGTCCTCGGTCAGCCTCAGCCGATCCATCAGAGAGACCGCCTCGTCGACCACTTCCTGGTTGGTTCCCGCCGGCCGCCACATCGCGTTGCCCAATCCGTGGCGTTCGGCAATGCCGAGGTAAATGTTCTCGAGCACGGTCAGACCATTGAACAGGGTGTTGATCTGAAAGGTCCGTGCCAGGCCGTGTTTGACGCGCTCATGCTGGGCCATCGCGGTGATGTCGTGGCCGTCGAGCAAAACCTGCCCGCGCGTCGGCGAGAGCGCCCCGGTGATCAAATTGACGAACGTCGTTTTGCCCGCGCCGTTGGGCCCGATAAGCGCGTGCCGCGCCCCCGGCTCGAGACGGAAATTGATATTGCGGGCGACCTCGAGGGCACCGAAGGATTTGTACAGCTCGCGGGTTTCCAGGACGGTGCCGGTCATGGACGTTTCCTGGCGGCCTGACGGGCTAGATCTTCGACCAGTCCAAACAGGCCGCGGCGGGCGAAGAGGACGGTCAGCACGAGCAGCAAACCGATCCCGAACTCCCAAAACTCGGGGCTCAATTTGGCGAGTTGATCCTCCATCAGCATGTAGACCACGGCGCCGACGAAGGCGCCGTAGAGCCGTCCGGAGCCGCCCAGGATCAGCACGATCAATACCGCGCCGGAACGCTGAAAGCTGAGCACGTCCAGCGTGACGAACGCATTGGCCTGGGCGAAAAGGCCACCGGCGACGCCCGCCATGGCGGCGGAGATCGTATAGATCGTGACCAGCCTCTGGCGTACCGGCGCGCCGATCGCATGCATCCGTGCGACATTCTCCCGAATGCCTTCGAGTTCGCGTCCGAACGGGGAGTAAACGATCTGCCGGGCGACGAGAAACATCAGCAGCAGAACCAGCAACGAATAGAGATAGGGAACCTTGAACCAGAGATCGAACTCGAACAGACCAAGCAGGGCGGACGGCGCGATGCCGTGGAGGCCGTCGAAGCCGCCGGTGATGCCGTCATAGGTGTTGGCGAATTCCTGCAGCAGGATGGTCGTCGCCAGGGTCAGCATCAGCAAGGTGAGCCCGCGTGTCCGCAGCAGGATCAACCCCGCGACAAGCCCGACAACCGCCGCGCAGAAGGCGGCGAAGACCAGTCCACTGATCGGCTCGTTCCAGCCCAGGTGCACGGAGAGCATGCCGGCCGCATAAGCCCCGGTGCCAAAGAAGGCGGCGTGGCCGAGGGTGACGATGCCGGCGTAACCGAGAACCAGGTCGAGGGACAAGGCGAACAACACCATGATCAGGATTTGGGTGCCCAGCGCCAGCCAGCCGGGAAACAAAAAGAAGGCCGCCGCGGCAATCAGCCAGGGCAGGGCCTCCGCCCAATGCCAGCGGTGCCTGGCAAGCAGGAAAGCAGCAGCCGGGCTGGGGCCGTCCATGTCGCTACGTCCGCCCGAAAAGGCCGTTGGGGCGCCACAGCAAGATGGCGATCGTCACCGCGTAAATCATGAACGCGCCGACCTCCGGGTAGAGATATTTGCCGGCGTTGTCGAGGATGCCGAGCACCAGCGCGGCGAAGAAGGCGCCCTTGACGCTGCCGAGGCCGCCGACCGCGACCACGATCAGGAAAAACACCAGATATTCGATGGCATAGCCCGGCGAGAGTCCGACGATATCGACGCTCAACCCACCGCCGAGAGCGGCCAGGCCGCTGCCCAGCGCGAAGGTGACGGTGAACAGACGGTCGACATCGATGCCGAGTGACTGCGCCATGCGTCGGTTGTCGACGGCGGCGCGGATTTGCGCGCCCAATCGGGTCTTCTCGAACGTCAGCCAGAGGGCGGTGATGATGACCCCGCCGGCCACGATCATGAACACGCGATAGGTCGGAAACGCGCGAAAGCCGAGATCGACCTGGCCCTTCAGATAGTCGGGCAAGGTCACCGGCAACGGCGCCGGACCGAAGATGAAGGTCGCCGCGGCGATGGCCATGAAAACCAGGCCGATGGTGAGCAAGACCTGGTCTAGTTCGCTGGCTTTATAGAACCGCGCATAAAGGCCGCGCTCGAAGGCAACGCTGCACAGCCCGACGCCAAAGAACGCGACCACCAAGGCGATCGGGAACGGCACGCCAAACCTATTCATCAAGCTTACGACGACGTAACCGCCGGCCATGGCGAAGGCGCCGTGCGCCAAATTCACGAAACCCATCAGTCCCATCGTCACCGACATGCCGACGGAGACGACGAACAGCACCATGGCATAAGCCAATCCGTCGAAGACGATGCTGATCGCGGTGTTGAGGAATGGGTCCATGGGCGCATGCATCCGGCAAACGAAGCCGCCGCCGCGCTAAATGCGCGGACGGCGGCTTTCTAGTTCGGGGCGGACCGCGATGGCGGGCCTGCCCGTCACGCGGCTGCTATTGGCCGCATTTACCGATTTTCAGCTCCTTGCAGGGATCCTTGACCTGTTCGATTTGGCCAATGACCTCGATGCCAAGGCGGTCTCCCTTCTTGACCACCCTGTGGACCTGTTCGTTTTGGACGATGTCGCGAGTTTCGGCGTCGATCGAGATCGGCCCGCGCGGGCTGTCGAACGTCCAACCCCGCAAGACCTGCATTGCCGCGTCGCCCTCGATGTTGCCGTCGAGTTCACGAATGACGGTGGCGATCGCCGCCATGCCGTCCCAGCCGCCAACGGCCATGAAATCCGGCGTGCTGTCGGCGCCGTACGCCTGCTTCCACGCCTTAACGAAGGCCCGATTGTCCGGCGTATCGTAGTCGGCTGAGTAGTGATGGATGGTAACCATGCCGACCGCCGCGTCGCCCATGCCCTGAAGCTTGGTATCCTGCGTAATGTCGCCGGGGCCGATGAGCTTGACTCCGGCGGCGGCCATGCCGAGATCGGCGTAGGTTTTTACCACCGCGGTGGCGTGGTTGCCGGCGGGGACAAAAACGAAGAACACGTCGGGCTTTTCGTCTTTGACGCGTTGGAACCACGGGGTGAAGTCCGGCACTTCGCGGGGCCCGCCCATCGGAATCTCGTCGACGACCTTGCCGCCCGCGGCTTCGAATCCGGTCTTGAAAGCGGCCAGGCTATCCTTCCCGGGCGGGTAGTCGGTGTAGCCCACCGCCGCCGTCTTGGCGCCCAGGGAAGTGGCCGCGTATTGGCCCATGTTGTAGCCCGCCTGCCACATGGTGAACGAGACGCGCGCGAAATACGGCGACATGCTCGGGATCCAGGCGGTGCCCGCGTTCATGATCACGGTCGGCGTCTTCGACTGACTGATCATGGGGGCGATTGCCATGGCGTTCGGCGAGAATACATAACCGGCCAGAATGTCGACTTCGTCGCGGGTAATGAGCTCCTGTGTCGCGGTCTTGGCGATATCGCCGCCGGGGCGCTTCGAATCGCGAATGACCAATTCCACGTCGTGGCCGCCCAGCGCCTCAGGATGCTCTTTCAAATAAAGTTCCATGCCGCGGAGAATCTGCTGGCCGAATTCGGCCGCGCCTCCGGAAGTCGTGAGCACGACCCCGACTTTCACGTTTTCGGCTGTCGCGGCCGTCGCTGCCAGCATCAGCGCGGCAGCCATGCCGACGGCAAACCCGGAAAACTTCCTCATTCCTTCCTCCCTGTCCCGATTGGGGTGTGTACGGTTTGATTGATCGCCGGTATTTTGCCATGTCTCGCACGAGACGAAAGGCTAATTTTTGCCGGCATTTGTCTCGTCCAACGAAAGACCAACGAGGACCACAGGGGGGAGTCATGACGACCCAGGAAGAATACGAACGCATTTACAGCGAACTGATCGGATTCACGCCGCCGCGAATTCACGAACGCATCAAGCTGGGTCTGGAGGTCGATCCCGGGCTTCTCGAGCAAGTCGAGAACATCCGCGAATCGGCAATGTACCCGTCTTGTCTCGACGTCAAGACGGCGCAACTGATCCTGTTCGCCGTTCTTTTGGGGCAAGTCTCGCCGGCGGCCGAATATCACGGCCGCGCCGCACAGCGAGCCGGCGCCAGCAAGGAGGAACTGCACGCCACGGCGGCGCTCGCCTTTTTGTTTCGCGGCTTACCCGCCTTCAATCTCGGCGCCGAGCTGATCAACAAGATCTTCGAGAACCACGAAAATGAGGCCAACTAGCGCCGGTTTTGATATAGGTGCTTCGACACGACGCCACGCGATGGACTATCCTCATGCCGAATGATTCTCCCCGAGTTCTCGTTTTTCAGCACATAAGTACCGAGCACCCCGGCATCTTTCGCGATTTCATGCGCGAGGATGGGATCGAATGGACGCCGATCGAAATCGATGAGGGGGAATCGATACCCGACCTCGAGCCATTCGACGCGCTGATGGTCATGGGTGGGCCGCAGGATGTCTGGGAGGTCGACAAATATCCCTGGCTGGACGGGGAAAAGGCGGTAATCAGAGAAGCCGTGGTCGAGCGCGAGATGCCCTTTATCGGCTTTTGCCTCGGCCATCAGCTCCTCGCCGATGCGCTCGGCGGCGCGGTCGACAGGGCTCAAACGCCAGAGGTCGGCGTGCTCGAGGTCGAATTGACCGAGGACGGGCAGCGCTCGACCTTCTACACCGACATGCCGCGGCGCGAGCGCTATTTGCAATGGCATGGGGCCGAGGTGACGCGGGCCCCGGACGACGCCACCGTGTTGGCGGTGTCCGAGGCTTGCCGGTTTCAGGCGATTTCCGTCGGCGACCACGCCCTCGGTCTTCAATATCACATCGAGCTGACGCCGACGACGGTGCACGACTGGGCCGAGATCCCAACCTACAAGAAAGCGCTCGAGAAGGCGCTCGGACCCGGTGGGCTGGAAATCATGAAATCAGGGACCGACGCGCGCATGGATGGGTTCAATCGCGAGGCGCGCCAACTCTACGACAATTTCATGCGCCGCGTGCGGTAAGGGACTGGACCGCCAGGCGTTGGCCGCCCGGCGGTCTGGGGTGGTTCAGGCCGGGCTGTGGCCGTTGCGTTCGGCCATGAATTGGTCGAATTCCCGCTGGTCCTTGGCATCGCGCAGCCGCTTCACGAACATGGTGAATTCGCGCTGTTCCTCTTCGAGGCGCTTCAAGGTTTCCTCGCGGTATTCGTCGAAGGCGCTGTTTCCCGTCGAACTGAAGCGGGTCCTCTTGTGCGTCCATTCCTTCAAGTTACCGTCCTTCCAACACCGCATCTTTCCGCTCCATAGAAGATAAAAGAGAATCGCCAGGCCGATCGGCCAGAACGCGATAAAGCCAAGGATCATCAAGACGATCCAGGCCGGTTTGGGTAGATCGTTGGCAGCCGCCGCAACCGACATCGCTCGCTCCTTTTGCAATGTAATGGCCTTTTACATAGGTAGGGACGGCGCGGCGCGCTTCAAGTAGCGGCGGACGAAAAAATTAACCGGCGGATTTCAGCCCACATCCGGTCCGCGGCACCCTAATGATTGGGTCATTGGGCGCCATCGTCGACGCCTGGCGATACACTTCCGAGACCCCTGAGATAGATCTCGATACCGCTGTCCAAGGCCGGCGACAGGCCAATCTCCTTGAGCGCCCTCGACTGGAGATCGTTGCGGAACAGCGTCACCGCCCCGTGGGTCAGCGACCAGATGTGAAAGAACACCAACTCGGGTGACACCGTCTGCCCTTCGGGTAGCCGCGCGGTCAGTGTCTCCGTCGCCAGCGCCAATGTCCGATAGGCGCGTTGTCCGGCCTCTTTGAGCGCTTCGTCGTCGGACACCGTGAGACCGGCCTCGAACATGGCGGCATAGGATGCCCGGTCCTCGAGCGCGAAATCGATATAGGCCTCACCCATGCGGCGCAGCCCGTCGGCCGGGTCGGGTAGTCCGTCGTTCCAGGCGGTTTCGAGGCGGTCGGAGAATTTCTCGTAGCCGAGGCGCGCGATTTCGGCCAACAGCGCCCGACGATCGCGAAAATGACGATACGGGGCGGCGGGACTGACATCGGCCATCCGCGCCGCCTCGATGAGCGAAAATCCATGGGGGCCCTTTTCGAGGATCAGCTGACGCGCCGCCGAAACCAGAGCCTCTTTGAGGTTGCCATGGTGGTAGCCGCGCCGGCCCTGTCGCCTATGCTTCGTTCGTTCCATGTAAGAGAGATTAACATGCCGGCGCCCGATTTCCTCCACTCTTATTATGGGGGTGGGTAGATTCGGCTCCGGCCGCGGCCGGTGTCACGGGCATTGGGGACCTCCGCCGCCATGCCGAGCCACCCCGGTGCCGCAACCGATGCACCTTGCCGAAACCCTCGGATCGACTAAAGTCCAGGCACCGAAACCGTAAGGACATGTCATGGGGACCCGGGCCGAAGCGGGCGAGGGATCGTCGATCGAAGCCCTGCGACGTCAAGCGAGCGCCGCATTTCAGGCCGGCCGGCTGAGTGAGGCCATGGCCGTATGCCGGACGCTGCTGGCCCAGGCACCGGAACGCGCCGACGCCCATGCCTTCGCCGGCATGATCGCCCTGCGGCAGGGCGATGCCGCGACCGCGGCCGAAGCGTACGCAGCCGCGGTCGCGCTTCGTCCCGACTATGCCGAAGCGCTCTACAATCTCGGCAATGCCTTCAAAATGCTCGACCGCATGGGCGATGCCGAGGGCGCCTACCGCCGCGTGATCGAACTCCGGCCCGACTTGGCGCCGGCGTGGCACAATCTGGGCAACGTCCTGCTGGCGCAGGAGCGCGCGGGCGACGCCGTCGACGCCTTTGGTCGCGTCATTGCCATCGATGCCAGCAATCCGGATACCCATCGCAATCTGGGTATCGCCTTACAGAAACTAGGCCGGATCGACGATGCCGCCGCCTATCGCGGCGCCTTGGCGCTGCAACCAGGCTGGCCTCCGGCGGCGAGCAATCTTGTTCAGGTCTTGCTCGAAATGCGCGATCCCGAGGATGCGGTCGGCGTCTGCGACGAGTGGCTGGCCAGGCATCCGGGTCATATCGAGGCGCTGGTGCTGAAGTGCGCCTCGCTCAACGATGCCGGCGACCCCCAGGCGCTGGACTTCCTGCTCGATTCCGACCGCTTTATCGTTGAGAGAATAATCGATCCACCGCCAGGCTACAGATCACTGGCCGAGTTCAATGCCGCCCTCGCGGACCACGTTGTGGCCCACCCAACCTTGAAGGTGCCACCGGCCGACGATCCGACCTACCACCATCCCAAATTGCAGATCACCGGTGAACTCCTCGGCGACCAGAAGGGACCGATGGCTGTCATGGAAGCCGTCATGCGCGATAGCGTGGTCGACTATTGGCGGCGCGTCGGCGACGATCCTTACCACCCGTTTCTCGCCAACCGCCCGCGCAAGTGGGAGATTTCGGCGTGGTCGGTGGTGCTGCAAGGCGAAGGCAATCTGGTTCCTCACATCCATCTCGACGGTTATCTCGGCGGGTCCTACTACGTCAAGCTGCCACGCGAGGTGGCCGATCCGGACCAACAGGAAGGGTGGTTCGAACTCGGCCGGCCACCCGAAGAACTGGCCTGTCATGCCAGTCCGACCCCACGGGCCTTTCAGCCGGTGCCCGGAAAGATGCTGCAGTTTCCCGGCTATTTCTATCACGGGACGACGCCGTATACCTCGCCGACGGGAGAGACGCGCATCACGATTGCCTTCGATGTCGTGCCCAAGGTCTAGCGAGGTGCGCCGGTGATTCCGCAGTAACAGGGCCGAAACGATGCCTGAGAAAACAGCGCCAAGACATCACAAGCCATTGCCGAAGCGATTTTCGGTCGCGATGACCGACCAGGCCTACGCCAATCTGCGAGAACTGGCCGCGGAGAGTTGTCTCGGCAACAATTATGTGCTGACCGTCCTGTTGGAGAATATGGACAGGGTGATCGACCGCGCCGCGTTCCAGGACGCGGTTGCGGTGATGCTCGAACGGCACCGCAAGGAGTGAGGGTGAACGCGTGAGCACCATGGACGCCTTCATCGACGGCCTGCCGAAGGCGGAGTTGCATTTGCATATCGAGGGCACGCTCGAGCCGGAGATGATGCTTGGGTTCGCCGAGCGAAACGGCGTCTCGATCCCTTTTTCCTCGGTCGAGGAGGTCCGCGCCGCTTACGATTTCACGTCGCTGCAGGACTTTCTCGATCTCTATTACAAGGGCCTGGCCGTCCTGCAAACGGAACAGGACTTCTACGATCTGACTTGGGCCTATCTCGAGCGCGCGCACGCGGATACCGTGCGCCACGCCGAAATCTTCTTCGATCCCCAGGCCCATACCGAACGCGGCGTCTCGTTTGCGACGGTGGTCGCCGGCATCGGCCGTGCGCTCGATGACGGGCAGGCCAGGCTTGGCCTGTCGACACGGCTAATCATGTGCTTCCTCCGCGATCTCGATGTCGCGTCCGCGGAGGCGACCCTCGACGAGGCGCTGGACCATAAGGATCGGATCATTGCGGTCGGCCTCGATTCGGCGGAAGCCGGCCACCCGCCAGCCAAGTTCACGCACGTTTTCGAACGCGCCCGACAAGAGGGGCTGCTGACTGTCGCCCATGCCGGGGAGGAGGGACCGCCGCCCTATATCCGGGAAGCGCTCGACTTGCTTCACGTCCGTCGAATCGACCATGGCGTGCGCGCCATGGAGGACGTGCGGCTGGTCGAACGGCTGGTCGAGGAACAGGTGCCGTTGACCGTCTGCCCGTTATCGAACGTCCGGCTCGCCGTATTCGACCGCATCGAAGACCACCCGTTGAGGGCGATGATGGAGCGCGGGCTCATGGTTACGATCAATTCCGATGACCCGCCCTATTTCGGCGGTTACGTCAACGCCAACTACCGCGCCGTCCACCGAGCCCTCGGCATGACCCGCGATCAACTCGTCGCAGCCGCGCGCAATTCATTCGTAGCGTCGTTCGTCGATACGGCGCGGGGCGCCGAATTAATCAGCGAACTCGAGAAGTATGTCGCCGAGTCTCGGGCCGAGCCGTGATTGACCGTGATGATCCAATCGGTTGCCTTCGACGCCGACACTCATCATCGATCTTTGCGTCCGTCCGTGTGAAAAAGATGGTTTGGCATATGATCGACCGCACGGGATGACGTACGTAGTATTACCGTGGCCGAACAGGTGAGGGTGTGCACAAGCTTTCTGTGGTGGTTCCTTGTTTCAATGAGGCGGAGTGTTTGGCCGAGTTGCATCGACGGGTCACGGCCGTCTGCGAGGACCTGGTGCCGGGCGGTTACGAGCTGATCTTGGTCAATGACGGTTCGCGCGATAGCACTTGGCCGACGATCGAATCTTTGGTGTCGGCAGACGAGCGAATCGTTGGCGTAAATCTATCTCGCAACCATGGTCACCAGCTTGCGCTGACGGCCGGGCTCTGCATGGCCCAGGGTGAGCGTATTTTTGTTCTCGACGCCGATCTTCAGGATCCGCCCGAGTTGCTACCGAAAATGATGGCGCAAATGGACGACGGTTATGACGTCGTCTATGGCCAGCGGGTTCGACGCCATGGCGACAATATGTTCAAGAAATCAAGCGCGGCTCTGTTTTATCGGATTCTGATGCGGCTTAGCGATACGCCAATTCCACCCGACTCGGGGGATTTCCGCCTTATAAGCCGGCGGGCGCTCGACGCGTTGCTGGCCATGCCGGAGCAGCATCGCTTCGTGCGCGGAATGGTGAGCTGGATTGGCTTCGCCCAGACGGCGCTGTCCTACGACCGCGAGGAGCGATTTGCCGGCGCGACGAGTTATCCGATTCGAAAGATGATGCGATTCGCCTTCGACGCCATTACCGGCTTTTCGATTCAACCGTTACGCTTCGCTAGCCAAATCGGGGTCGCGCTGGGCGGATTGGGTGCTCTTCTTGTCGCCTATATCTTAATTGCTTGGTTGAGCGGCGACACGGTTCGTGGCTGGACCAGCCTGATGGCCGTTGTGCTCGTGCTGGGCAGCGTACAAATGGTTGTTCTTGGTGTGATGGGCGAGTATCTGGGCCGCCTCTATATGCAGGCTAAGAATCGGCCGCTTTTTTTGATCCAGGACATCGCCTGCCGGGGCCGTGTGGATATCAGCAATGCCGAGCGGCTCGGCTACGTCGCCGCCACGCAAGCGCCGGGTTCTGAGACCGAGGATCCCTTCAAGGCCGGCGCGACGGGGCAGCAGGCGGAAGCGCCATCGGAACGGAGAGGGCGGGCCGGCGGATGACGATCGGAACCCGATTAGGTAACGCCGGGTTCGACCGCTTTGCCACCACCTATGAAACCCTCCATGCTGAGAACATCGAAATTACCGGCGAGGAGCCGGCCTATTTCGCCGACTATAAGGCCCGCCTGATGGCGCACTGCCTGTCGGATTACGAGGTCGCGACGATTCTCGATTTCGGCTGCGGACTCGGCGGCAGTATTCCGTTCCTGCATCAATATTTTCCCGCCAGCCCCCTCATCGGCGCAGACCATTCGGCCGAGTTCCTTGCCGCGGCCGAGCGCCGGCACGGCGCGATCGCCGAGTTCGTCCAGACCAGCGAGCGGATTTCTGAGGTCGCCGACCAGAGCTGCGACGTCGTCTTCGTTGCCTGTGTTTTTCACCATATTGCGCCGGAACGGCACGCGGCGACGCTCGACCGGCTGCGGTGTTGCCTCCGACCCGACGGACATCTCTTTCTCTTCGAGCACAATCCCTACAATCCGTTGACCCTGCATGCCGTCAACACCTGCCCGTTCGACGTCGACGCCGTCCTCGTGCGCCCTAGCGAAATGGCGCGTCGCGTCCGCAAGACCGGCTACCGGGATGTCCGGCGGCGCTACTGCACGTTCTTTCCCAGGCCGTTGGCCGCCTTTCGCGGCCTGGAACCGATGTTGGGGTGGCTGCCGTTGGGCGCCCAATACTATATCTGGGCGCGTCCTTAGCGGCCCTCTTTCCGCGATCCTCCATGACCCGAAACCGTCACGCCAATAGACTATTTCGGGTGCCGTGTCCCGCCGACAAACCGGCGCCGGTTGCCACCCAAAGCGAAGATTCACGCCGGGGTCTTGTCAGGCCCATTTCCGATAGCTCTCGGGGCCGGGAATCTGGCAAAGTTACCCGATGGTAGCCAAAGTCCTCGTCATCGGCCTCGATGCCGCCGACGCGCCCACCCTCGAAACGGCGGCGCGGGGCGGCGACTTGCCCACGCTGGCGAGGCTGCAGCGGTCGGCGGGCACGGCGAGGCTGGCGAATTGCGCCTAAACGTTGCAGGGCGCCATCTGGCCGGAATTGAACAGCGGTCGCGCCGGCTATCGCCATGGCCGCTACTTTCTGGAACGGCAGTTGCACACCGGCGAGGCGGTCTTGCGGCCCTTGTCGCAGGAAGAACTGGGGCCGGAAGAATCCTACTGGAGCGTTGCCAGCCGTGCCGGTCGCCGGGTTGCCGCGATCGACATCAACGACGCGGCGCGGAATCCCGATTTCAATGGCATTCAGCTGACCGATTGGGGGCTCCACGACCGCACGCGGGCAGCCGGTTCGTCGCCCGGATCCCTGCTCGCCGATATTCGAGCCAGCCATGGCGATCACCCGGTCTCGAATTGCGATCACTATTCCACCGACGATGCCGGTTACCGCCGCCTTCTCGAAAATCTTGTTGACGGTGTGCGGCGCCGGAAGCGGTTGGTTCTCGACCTGCTTTCGCGCGAGGATTGGGATTTGTTCGCGCTGACGTTCAGCGAGAGTCACTGCGCCGGTCATCATTTCTGGCATTTCCATGACCCCAATGCCCCGTGGTACCGCACCGATGGGCCGGATGACCTCAAGGGAGCGGTGTTGGCCGTATATCGTGAGATCGACGATGCCGTGGGCAAAATCATCGAGGCGGCTGGGAATGATGCGAACGTCCTGCTTTTCACCAGTCACGGTATGGGTCCCTACACGGCGGGTTATCAGTTGGTGCCCGAGGTACTGGCGCGGTTGGGGATGGGTTCGGATGAGGGCCGGGCGAATGACAGTTGGCTGCGCCGTGCCAACAATGCCCTGAAATACATTGTGCCGATGTCGGCCCTGCCTCTCGTCTACCGGATCGCGGGGGTCGGCGTCGTTCGGAGCCTGCAAGACCGCAGCGGATGCCTGGTCAACCCGCTGCAGTCGACGCGTACCCGCGCCATCGCGTTGCCCAACAACCGAACTGGCGCCATTCGATTGAATTTGGTCGGCCGCGAACCTTTTGGCCGCGTCCAGCCGGGCAACGAAGCATCAGCGCTGAGTGCAGAGATCGCGGATGAATTCCGAGCTCTGGTCTTGCCCGGCACGAAGACCCCCATCGTCGAGTGGGTGCGGCCGGTCGATGAGATATTTGGTCCCGACCATCATCCCGACCTACCCGACATACTGGTCCGTTTCCGTCACGATCTCGGTATCTTGGAAGCCTGCGAATCGCCGCGCCTGGGCCGTGTTCGGGTCGCCATAAACCGCGCCTACAACCCGCGGACCGGGGACCACACGCCGGAATCCCGGCTGTGGTTGCGGTCGACTGCGATCGCCGATGGCCAGGATCTGCCGCCGGCACACGCGCTCGACATCGCGCCGACCGTCCTCCGCCTGTTGGATGTGCCGGTGCCGAACTGGATGGATGGCCGGCCGCTGCCGGCGGTTTCCTAATCGCTCTGCGATTTCGGCGTGCCGGCGACGCCCCAATTGGCATGGGGCACGTCGCGGATCAGCACACGGACGCGCGCCGGTTCTGAGTCGAGAACCCGGCACACCGTGTCGGTGACTTCGCGGATCAGTTCGGCTTTCTTGTCGTCGGTTCGGCCTTCGAGAATGCTGATATCGACGATCGGCATGGACCGGTCCCCCGTAGCTAAAGTTTGACGCAGATGTTGCGGAGCTCAGTGTAGAACTCCATCGAGTGGACGCCGCCTTCGCGGCCGATACCGGAGCGCTTGGCGCCGCCGAAGGGTGTCCGCAAATCGCGCAAGAACCAGCAATTCACCCAAGTGATGCCGACCTCG
The DNA here is from genome assembly GCA_024244705.1 of Alphaproteobacteria bacterium. Classification (NCBI taxonomy): domain Bacteria; kingdom Pseudomonadati; phylum Pseudomonadota; class Alphaproteobacteria; species Alphaproteobacteria bacterium. The sequence goes on along the minus strand of JAAEOK010000110.1, from coordinate 13,617 downwards.
ACCCGTTTGGCGACCCGGTTGGCCCTGGCGATGTCCTGGCTCCAGATCGATGTCGCGAGCCCATAGGGGCTGTCGTTGGCGAGGCCTATGACCTCGTCCTCGTCGTCGAACGGGCGGATATGGCAACACGGCCCGAAAATTTCCTCACGCACGACAGGCGACCCGTCGGCAAGCCCGGTCCAAATGGTGGGCTCGATCCAGGCGCCGCCATCGAGGCCGTTGCCCATTTCGGGAATGCCGCCGCCGATGGTGATTTCGGCGCCCTCTTGACGCGCCTTGTCGTAATAGGACCTGACCTTCTCGCGATGCGCTTGGCTGATCAGCGGACCGAGAGAGGTTGTTTCCTCCTCGGGCCGGCCGGGGCGCAACCTCGCCGCCCGCTCCGTCAGGGCGGCGACGAAGCGGTCGAAGATCGGGCGTTCGACATACATGCGTTCGGTGCCGAGACAAACCTGGCCGCAATTGGCAAAAACCGATCGCATGGTACCCTCGATCGCGGCCTCGAAATCGCAATCGGCGAACACGATGCCCGGGTTCTTGCCGCCGAGTTCGAAGGATACATCGCGGACGCCGACCGCGGCGTTCTTCATGATCGCTTCGCCGGTGACCGTTTCGCCGGTGAAGGTAATGGCGTCGACACCTGGATGCCGGGTCAGCAATTCGCCCGCCGAATCGGGGCCGAAACCGTGGACCACATTATAGACGCCGGGCGGTACCCCGGCGGCGTTCATGACCTCGCCGAGCAGCGCCGCCGTCGATGGCGTTTCCTCGGACGGCTTGACCACGACGGCATTACCGCAGGCGAGCGCGGGGCCGACCTTCCATGTCATCAATAGCAAGGGCAGGTTCCACGGACAGATGACGCCGATCACGCCTTTGGGGACACGGGTCGAATAGTTGATCGCACCCTTGCCGTCGGGAGTCGCGGTCTCGAAATATTCGCCGGCCATCGACTTGATCTGGTCGGCGAAGACCTTGAAATTAGCCGCTCCGCGCGGGATGTCGATATGCGAGGCAAGAGCGGTCGGCTTGCCGGTGTCCGCGACTTCGGCGTCGAGGAATTCCTTGAAGCGCGCGTTGATGCCGTCCGCCACGGCATAGAGGAGGCCGGCCCGATCCTGGATCGAGAATCCCGCCCAGGGGCCGGCGAGGGCCCGCCGTGCCGCCGACACCGTGGCATCGACCTCGTCGGCGCCGGCCTCGCAGACAATACTGACGATGCCGCCGTCGACCGGGCTGACATTCTCGAACGTGCGCCCGAGCGCGCCTTCGGTATAGGCACCGTCGATGAAATTGAGTGTTCGCCGATTGCTGCTCATGACGCCCCGATAAATGTGTGGGGCCAAGATGAAATGTCCGGCGGCACGGCGTCAAGACGGCGATTCCTCTATTTCGATACCGAAGGCGTTGCCTGCCCGACGGAGGGCGGGCATGATCCGGCCCCGGGTTAGATGGAAATGCCCATGCCTGATCTGATCAATGCCGCCGACGCGGTTCTGATGCCGGCGATCGGTATGGGCCTGGGCGACAAGCCGGCCCTGATCTCGCCCCTCGACGAGGTGACCTACAGCGATCTGTGCGGCCGGGTGTGCCAGGCAGCGCATATGTTCGCCGACGGCGGTCTGGAAATCGACGGGCGTGTCGTCCTTATGGTCAAGGACGGTCCGGACTTCGTCACTTGCTATCTCGGTGCGATCAAGGCCGGCGGCGTTGCGGTTGCGATCAACCTGCGCGGCGCGGCGCGGGATCTTCATCATGTTCTGGACGACAGCGATGCCCGATTCCTGATCATCGATGACGACTTCCTGCCGCTCTATGAGAGCATCCGTGGGTCGTTGCGCCGCCCGCCCGAAGTGATCGTTACCGACACCGCGGCGGCGGGGCCGACGCCGCTTCGAGACCGTCTCGCCACGCATGAGCGGTTTTTCGAAACCGTCGAGCGCCGGCTCTCGGACATGGCGTTCTGGATCTATACCTCCGGTACCACGGGTGCGTCCAAGGCGGCAGTGCACGGCCACCGGGACGTGTTGCTGGCCACCGCCTACGCCACGGAGGTCTTGGGAATCACCCAGGACGATACCCTGTTCGGCACGTCGAAACTGTTCTTTGCTTATACCTTGGGTACCTGCCTCTTCGCCTCGTTGCAATTGGGCGCGACGACCTTGCTCTATGACGGTTGGCCCGATTCGGCGGCGGTGGCAAGACTGGTCGAATCGCATCGTCCGACGGTCGTGTTTTCGGTCCCGACGATGTATCGCAACATGCTGGCTGACGGCGTGGCCGAACAAGCGGCGTTCAATTCCGTTCGCCATTGTGTCTCCGCCGGGGAGCGGTTGCCGGAATCGCTATGGCATCGCTGGCACGGCGCCACCGGAATTGAAATCCTCGACGGGATGGGCACGACGGAAACCATCTACATGCTGCTCAGCAACCGGCCCGCACAGGTCAAGCCGGGCAGCTCGGGGATCGCGGCGCCGGAGGCCGAAGTCCGCCTCGCCGACGCGGACGGACGCGATATCACGGCCGGCGAACCGGGCATCCTGTGGGCCCGAATCCAGTCCCGCTGCAGCGCCTACTGGGGCCAGCCCGATATTTCAGCCGAGGTGTTTCGGGGCGATTGGTTCCGAACCGGTGATATGTATGTCGTTGATCGAGAGGGCTATTGGTTCCATCAGGGTCGCTACGACGACATGTTGAAAATTTCGGGCCAATGGGTGAGCCCGGCCGAAATCGAGGATTTGATCACCGAGAGCGCGTTGGTTCGGGACGCCGCTCTGGTCGCCACCGAGACCGACGACGAGCTCCTGCGGACGACGCTCTTTGCCGTGGCCCCCGATGGCGGATACGATGCCGCGGCGCTTGAAGAGAAGCTTAGAAGCTATCTGGTCGAGCATTTGTCACCCTACAAATGTCCGAAGTGGATCAAGTTTATCGACGAAATTCCGCGTACGGCTACCGGTAAGGTGCAACGCTACCGGTTGCGTGGCGTGACAGCGTAGAAGGCATCTCGGCGAGGCAATCTGGGAGGAGGCAATGGCAAAGGAAATCATTACATCGAAGAAGGCGCCGACCACGGGCTTTACCGACAAGAGCAAGGAACCGCCGATCTGTCAGGCGATCCGGATGGGCAACATGCTTTTCGTATCGGGACAGGGACCGTTGGACCCGGAGACCAAAGAAGTCGTTTCCGGCGACATCCAGGCGCAGACCCGGCAGACGATGTCCAATCTAATGAGCGTGCTGGACGCCGCCGGCGCCACCGTCGCCAATGTCGTAAACATGCGCGTGATATTGCGGGACGTTACCGATTTTCCGTCCTTCAACGAGACATTCCGTGAGATTATGGCCGGAGAAAAAGTGACTCGGACCTGTATCGGCGGGACGCCGCACCGCAAAGGCGTCAACGTCGAGATCGATTGCGTTGCCATGTTCGACGAATAGGAAGGCGAAAATGGGCGGAGGAATATATCGAGGAATCGTCGTTCCCCATGCGCCACGTTTGGGTTTGCCCGAAATCGTGCCCGATTTCGCGAAGGATCTGGTCAAGGGGATCTGCGAAATGGGCGAGGATATCCGCGCCGACAAGCCGGACGTGCTGGTCGTCAATTCGGCCCACTATCTCAGCACCTTCAATTGGCTGGCGTCTATGGTTGCCCGCCATTGCGGCTACTGCGTCGCTATGGAGGCGCCCGATATGATCGCCGGCCAACCTTACGACTACCGTGGCGACCCGGAATTGGGTGCGGCGATCAGGGATGAGATCCGGGCCCTCGACTATCCGTGCATGGAAAACGCCAGCGAGCATTACACGTGGGATTACGGAACCTGGGTGCCCGTCCACTACCTCGATCCGGATGCCACGATGGCGGTCATTATCGTACCCGTCGTTTTGGCCGCCGATTTGGAGGAAACTTATCGCGTCGGCGGGGCAATCCATCGCGCCTGCGAGAAAGCCGGGCGCCGGGCCGTTTTGGCGGCGAGCTCCAGTTTTTCGCACAAACTCGTTCGCGGCCCGGCCGAGTGGCCGACCAAGGAGCGCCGCGACGCCGATCACGAATTCATCGAACTGCTGTTGCGGGGAGAACTCGATGCCGCTTGGCAAGGATTTCCCCAATACGCCCAATTCGTGGTCGGCGAGATGGGCGGCAAGGCGCTGGCGCTTCTGCTCGGCGGCCTCGCGGCGACCGGCGCCGGGTCCTTCGAAACGACGCAATTCGGCCCCTACGGGCAATCGTCCGGCAGCGGCAACGCCAACATTTCCCTGAAGCGCGCCGCTTAAGGCCCGTCACCGGGTTCCTCATGATTCGCCCGGCTCGGCGGTGACGCGCTTTTTCACCGGTTGCGAGCCGCGAAACGCAATTTCCCGGGTCGGATTGCTTGGCTTTGCCGGCGAGGCATCGACCGCGTGAGGCGCCAGATATCAGCCAAACTTGCCGCCGGCGTGCAATCTGATATGGTCGCTGCATGACAATCCGGACAGCCAAATTTCATATTGGCGATATCGTCAAGCACCGCCACTATCCGTTTCGCGGCGTCATCTTCGATGTCGACCCCGAATTCGACAATACCGAGGAATGGTGGCTGTCGATTCCCGAAGAGATTCGGCCGATCAAAGACCAGCCCTTCTATCACTTGCTCGCGGAAAACGAGGAGACGACGTATATAGCCTACGTTTCAGAGCAAAACCTGGTTCCGGACGACAGCGGGAATCCGGTCGCTCATCCCAATGTCTGCGACCTCTTCGACGGCATAACGAATGGCCGGTATGTGCTGAAGCACGGCCAAGCGAATTAAAGGATCGGGATGCGGGGTCGCCATGGACTCCGGCGAGCACTCCAAAGACGAAAACAGGACGGCCGGCGATCTACCCCGGGTCGATGTCTCGGTTGTCATGATCACCCGCGATGCGAGCGCCCATCTCGGCGAGGTCTTGGATTCGGTGCGTGGCTTTCCTGAAGTCGTGGTGCTCGACAATGGCTCGACCGATGCCACCCTCGATATCGCTGCCGGTTATCCCAACGTCCGTATCGAGGAATCCGCATTCATCGGCTTCGGCCCGCTGAAGAACAAAGCGATCGGTCTTGCTTCCCACGATTGGATTTTGTCTCTCGATAGCGACGAGGTGCTGAGTCGGGAACTGGCGGATGAAATCCTGTCGCTCGACCTCGATCCGTCGAAAGTCTACGCGTTGCCCTTCCACAACTACTTTCGCGGCCGCTGGATTCGAGGTTGTGGCTGGCATCCGCAATGGAAGACGCGCCTTTTTCACCGCCGGCACGCGAAATTCAGCGACGATCAGGTCCATGAAGGTCTGCGCCACCCGGACCATCGCGTTGTCCGCCTGCTCCATCCGGTGCGCCATTACACGGCGGATTCGGTGGCGGATTTTCAGGCCAAGGAACGCCTCTATTCCGAACTCTACGTCGCTCAACACGCCGGCGAAAAGCGGGTCGGGGTGCCAATGGCCGTTGCCAAGGGTGGGTTCGCGTTCCTGAGAAGCTATTTCCTTCAACGCGGAATCCTGTGCGGCGCCGATGGTTTCATAATTTCCGCCCACGCCGGGATCGCCAGGTTCTACCGCTACCTGAAACTACGCGAGGCCAACCTGAGCAGGGATTAAACCCGGTCCGCCATTCAAGATTGCTTGGCCGCGACGTGCTGCCGGGTCCGCCACATCGCCCACAATCCGACGGCACCGGTCAACGCCGCACCGAGCAGCATCGCCGTCCGCAGGCCTATGACCTCGGAAAGCGCGCCGAGGATGAGGGCGCCCAATGCAGGACTGCCGCGGAATATCAGGTTGTAGACGCTGAGTACGCGGCCGCGCATCCGCGCGGAGGTGGACAATTGGAGCCGGGTCTGGGTGCCGATGCCATTGAGGACCAGTGCGGTGCCGACCATCGTCATCGCCGGTACCGCGAGCCAAAGGCTGTCGTAGGCGACGAAGGTGAACAGCGAAAGCGATATCGCGATGGCGGAGAAGAGCACGATGGGCGTGGTGTCGCCACCCTCCCGCTGCGCCATCCACAAGCCGCCGAGGACAGCGCCAATCCCCATCGCGGAGGTCAGCAACGCCAGTGTACCGGCGTCGCCGCCAAAAACGCCGGCGGCGAAGCCGGGCAGCAATTCGGCAACCGGGCGGGCGCAAAGCGAGGTCGCCGCCAGCAGGCACAGCAAGACGGCAATACCATCGTGGGTCGCGATATATTTGATGCCGTCGTGAAGATCGCCGACGAAACTGCGGCGTTCCGCGCTTGGCGGCGCGACCGGATCGAGGTTCAAACGCGACAACGCGATAAGAAAGGCGACAAAGCTCAAGGCGTTGGCGGCGAAGGCCGCGGGTACGCCGCTGGCCAGGATCACGACACCGGCGATGGCCGGTCCAACGAACCTGGCGCAATTGAAGATGACTGAGTTGATCGCGACCGCGGTGCCGACATCCTCCGGGCGGACCAAACTCGGAACCAGGGCCAGTCTCGATGGCTGGTTGAACCCCGCCACCAGGCCGTAGAACAATGTCAGGGCGAGCAGCAGCCAGGGCGTCATGACGCCGGCCAGGGTCAGTCCGAAAAGCGCGAAGGATTGAACCATGGCCAAGCTCTGGCTGAGCCTGATCACGCGGAGGCGGTCCCAGCGATCGGCGACAACGCCGGCGAGCGGCCCGATTAGGGTCGCCGGAAACAGGCTGGCAAAGGCCATGAGGCCCAGCCAAGTTCCCGATTCCGTCAGCTCCCATGTGAGCCAACCGACAGAGATCCGCTGCATCCACGTTCCGACCAGAGAGATTCCAAAGCCGGTCGTGTAAATCCGGTAGTTTCTATTTTCGAAGACGCGTGCGACACGCCGAAATCGGAGAGCGACTGCCATGGCATCGGCAATCTAGAGTACTATGGGTTCATGTAGAACCATTCTGCCGGCGGCATTTTGAACACATAGCGCCTGCGCTGAAACTGCCGGGAAGTGCGCTCCGAGAAAATGAGCGAACGGTGCACGTCCCGCAGGAATCGTTCACGCGGAATCAGACGGCGTATCGGCCTTGGTCTCTTCGATGACTTCTTCGACCGGCGCATAATCCCCGGTGCGCAGTGCTTCCAAAGACGCGTCGACGACTTCGGCTGGCACCCCTGCGGCGCGCAGGGTCTGTCCGGCGAGCTGAAGACTGGCCTCGAGGATCTCCGGCACGACCATCGTTGCGCCGGCCGCCTTGAGTTCATCGCTGTTGCTCCGGTCATGGGCCCGAACGATGATATCGCCGTGCGGGCACAATTGGTGCAATGCCCGCACCGCGCTCATCGCCGCAATCGGATTGTCGAGCGTGACGACCGCCCCCCGCGCACGCTCGACCCCGGCGACACGAAGGATGTCGAAGCGGCCTGCGTTCCCGTAATAGACCTGGAAGCCCTGGTCGCGCGCCTTCGTGATCGTTTTCTGATTTAGATCCAACGCGATGTAGGCAACGCCATGATCCTGCAGCAGCCGAGCCACGGTCTGGCCGACGCGGCCGAACCCGGCAATGAGCATATGCTCCCCAAGCCCAGCGGTGTCCTGACCGAGACGGCTGCGATCGGTCAGCTCGCGATGTTCGAGCGCCGCCCCGAGACGCATTCCCAACGCCGCGAGGGCTGGCGTGGCAACCATGGTCAGGCCGACCACGACCAGCAAGAGTTGACCGGTGGTCAACGGCATGATCCCGACGACGACGGCGAGACCGAACAGGACGAAGGCGAACTCGCCGCATTGGGCGAGAAGCGCGCCGACGCGAACCGAAATGTCCAACGGAAAGCCGAATAGGCGGCACAGGATTAGAATCAGCAGGCCTTTGACCGCGAGCAACAGCACGACGAGACCGACGACGGTGTATGCCTCCGCAAGGACCAGCGCAGGATCGATCGCCATGCCGACCGACATGAAGAACAGGCCGACGAACAGCCCCCGGAAGGGTTGGATATCGACCTCGATCTGATGGACATATTCGGTTTCTGAAAGCAGCAGGCCGGCCAGGAACGCGCCCAGCGCGAGCGACAAACCGGTCTGCGCGGTAGCCCAACTCGTACCGAGGACGATCAACAAGGTGGCGCCCACGAAAAGCTCGGGATTTCGCGTTCCCGCTACGACACGATAAACGGGGCGGAGGATGAGACGGCCGAGCAAGGTCAGACCGACCAGCGCCACCACGGCCTTCAGTCCTGCGATGCCCAGCGAGGTCGCAATGTTTTGCTCTTCTTCGGCCAGCAACGGGACCAGCGCCAACAGCGGTACGACGGCAAGGTCCTGAAGCAACAGAATCGAAAACGCAGTCCGTCCGAATCGGGTGTTCGTCATACCCGTCTCGGACAGAAGTTGAACGACGAGTGCCGTCGAAGAAAAGGCCAGCCCGCCTCCGACAATAATCGCCAACTCGATGGGCATCCCGAGGGCGTACGCCCCGGTGCCCAGAATCAGAGCCGTGATCACCATCTGGCAGGTGCCCAGACCGAACACCTCCCGGCGCATTGCCTTGAGGCGGTCGAAGGAAAGTTCGAGCCCGATCGCGAACAGCAGGAAAATGATGCCGAATTCGGCGATATGCCGGGTCGTTTCCAGGTCCTTGATGAGACCGAACGCATAGGGACCGATGACCGCGCCGGCAACGAGATAGGCCAGTACGGGACTTGCCTTGATGCGCTGAAACAGCGGCACGACTACGACCGCCGCCAGCAGGAAGATAAGGATCGGCGTGAAGTCGAAGGCCAGCTCGTGGCCCAACTCGAGGCTGTATTCCATGGTTCCGCGACTATGCCACCGACCGCCGGCCGCTTCTATGGGGTGTGTGAAAAATCAACCTTCCTATCATGGGCCACTCCTAGGCCGGGCTCCAGGGCTCCCTCGGATTCCGCATCGGTCGGGGAGTTTCGAACACGGACTGTCAAAGCTATAATCGCGGCCTACCGGCCTTCGCGCCGCGGACCGCGGTGCCGGGGGGTCATCTTCGGTATGCTGCTCAATGCCCTCGGTATGACATGAACGCCTGGTGTTCTAGAATTCGGCGACCGATTTTCCATCAACTTGGTTCGGCTGTAGAATGTTGAAAGCGAGGAGAGAGATGGCGATCCGTCGAATTGTAATGGGGCGCGTGATCGGCATCGTGGCATTGGGTCTGTTGCCCGCATGCGGCGTCCTGGCGCCGCTGCCGGACCCGTCGTCGTTACAGGATCGCGCGCACAGCATCCCGACGGAGGGCACTCCGATCGATTCGCCGGTCACGATCTATTGGGACAGCCACCAGATCCCATTCATCGAAGCATCCAGTGATACGGATGCTGCCTTCGCGCTCGGTCTCGTCCACGCCCATTTGCGGCTCGGCCAGATGGAGATGTTCCGTCGCATATCGCAGGGTCGGATCGCCGAGATGGGTGGACCGTTGGCTACCGATATCGATCACGGATTGCGGATTCTCGATTTCAGTCGCGTCGCGTCCGAGATCGAGGCTGGTTTACCGGATGAAACCCGCGCCTGGCTCGGCTCATTTGTTGCAGGGATCAATTATTATGCCGAGAACGCGGCGTCCTTGCCGGCGGAGTTTGAAATCCTGGGACTGGAACGGGAGGTCTGGACCGTCCGCGACATCATCGTCATGGGGCGCCTTGCGGCGACCGACGTGAATTGGCTGGTGTGGTTCAACCTCCTGCCGATGCGCCAGCGGGCGGATTGGCCGCAATTGTGGACGCGATTGGTCGGCAACGGCTCGGTTCCGTTGCTCGAATCGTCCGGCCGCGAGGATCGGCTGCGCCTCGCCGATATTCTCGCCGGCACCAGCCGCTCCGGGAGCAACAGCGTTGCCGTCGGCCCGTCGCGCACCGCTACCGGCAGCGCGATCATGGCAAACGACCCTCACCTCGGGCTGTTGATTCCCAACTTGTGGCTGATCGTTGGCGTCAAGTCGCCATCGTACCATGCGGTCGGGCTCATGGCGTCCGGGCTGCCGTTGTTTGCCATCGGGCGAAATCCGGCAGTTGCCTGGGGTGGAACCAATCTGCGCGCCGCTGCCAGCGAATTGGTCGATCTTAGCGAGCTTTCGCCACCGGAAATTACAAGCCGGCAGGAAACCATCGGCGTCCGTTGGTGGCTGGACGAGGACGTTACGATCCGCGAAACCAAATGGGGCCCGATCCTGTCCGACGCGCCTCAGCTTGCCGATCTCGACGGACCCGAATTCGCGTTGCGTTGGATCGGCAACATGCCGAGCGACGAGTTTACGACGTTTCTCAAGGTAAGCCGGGCGCAGGATTTCGAAGCATTCAAGGCCGCCTTCGATAGCTTTGCCGTGCCCGGCCAGAACATGCTTTACGCCGACCGCGCCGGGAACATCGGCATGATCATGGCGGTCCGTTTGCCACGCCGCAATGGCGAACCGCCAGCCGATCTGATCGTTTCCGAAGACGCCCATACGGCGGACTGGCGTTCGACCGTCGGCACCGCCGACCTGCCGTCGAAAATGAATCCGGAACTTGGATATCTGGTATCCGCCAACAACGATCCCGGTCCGGCGCCGGTGCCGGTCGGCTATTTCTTTTCGCCCGATGACCGCGTGGAGCGGATGACGGAAATTATCGAAGGCACGGACACGGTCGGCTTTGAGACACTGGCCCGGCTTCAACAGGACGTTTACATGAAAACGTCGGTTCTGTTGCGCGATTTGCTGGTGGCCAGAATCAATGCTCTCGACCTGAGCGGAGATATTGCGCCGGGCGAGGCGGAAGCCGTCGAAATGATTGAGATGTGGGACGGCCACTACCGGGCCGAATCGCGGGCGGCCGCGGTGTTCGAAGCCTTCCGCGCCGCGTTCCTGGCCGAATTTTACGAGGTCTCCCTTGGCGACCAGGATTGGGCCGCCTATGCCGGCATCGACCGGGCCCAACGTCTGACACGCGAGGACATCGCCACCGTCGACGAGACCCGCCTGCGTGCCGCGCTTGGGGCCGGATTGGCGGCGGCCGCGGCTGCGGCGGAAAGCGGCGACAGTTGGGGGGATCGGCACCGGCTCGTCGTCCAGCACCCGCTTGGCAATTTGCCCTTGGTGGGCGACCGGTTTCAGTTCGGCGACTTCCCCGCCGGCGGGAGCTCTGAAGCGCTGATGAAAACGGCGCACGGGCCGGCCGGCGAACGCCATGCGGTCCGCTACGGCTCCAATGCGCGGCACATCTCCGATCTCGCCGATCCCGATGCCAATTATTTTGTCCTACTCGGCGGCCAGGACGGGTGGTTCAATAGCGCCGCCTTTCTCGATCAGATTCCGCTGTGGCGTCAGGGGCAGTACATCAAGGTTCCGCTGACCCTCGAGGCCGTGCGCAAAGGCGCGGTCGGAGAGACAGTATTGCGCCCATGACCTCAGCCGATTCTGCGGAGGCTCGATGCTCGACGCCACGCCCCTGTTGAGGTCTTACGCCAAGCGGCGTTTGCACCGCCTGGTGAAGCAAGATCCGGTCTCGGCACAACGGCAGCAGCTTATGAAGTTGATCGAGCGCGGACGGGGTACCAGGTTCGGCCGCGACCACGGGCTGGATGGCGTCGCAACAATCGAGGAATTCCAAGACCGGGTCCCCTTGCGGACATTCGACGAATTCTGGCAGCATTACTGGTCATCCGATTTTCCGCGTCTGGTCGATTGTACGTGGCCGGGAACGATCCCGTTCTTTGCCGAAACGTCCGGCACGACGACCGGCCGCACCAAGCATATCCCCTGCACCCGGGAGATGATCCGCGCCAACACGCGGGCCGGCCTCGATATTCTCGTCCACCACGTCGCCAACCGGCCGCGGACGCGCCTGCTCGGTGGCCTCAACTTCATGCTTGGCGGCAGCTCCGCCCTGCACCGGCTGGCGCCGGGAATATCCACCGCCGACCTCAGCGGCATCGCGGCCACGGTCATGCCGTGGTGGGCGCGTCTGCGCTACTTTCCGCCGCGCGCCTTGGAGGCCATTCCGGATTGGGAAAGCCGCATCGAGGCGCTCGCCGCGGCGGCCCTCGGCGAGGATATCCGTTCGATCAGCGGTACACCGAGTTGGTTGCTGGTCCTGTTTGACCGGCTGGTCGAAAAGAGCCCACGACCGACGCGGCGTTTGGCCGAATACTTCCCCAATCTTGAGATGATCGTTCACGGCGCGGTCAACTTCGCGCCCTATCGGTCATCCTTCGACGAATGGCTGGACGGCAGTATGGCGGTGACCCGTGAGGTCTATCCAGCCAGTGAGGGCTTTATCGCGATTGCCGATCGCGGTGACGGCGAGGGGCTCAGATTGATCCTCGACAACGGACTGTTTTTCGAATTCGTGCCCCGCGACGAACTCGCATCGGCCCATCCGACGCGCCATTGGCTGGCAACCGCCGAAACCGGCCTCGACTACGCACTGGTGCTCACCACTTGTTCGGGCCTGTGGTCCTACGTGATCGGCGACACGGTGAAACTGATCGACCGGGACCCACCGCGTGTCCTGGTGACGGGACGGACGACTTATATGTTGTCGGCCTTCGGCGAGCATCTGATCGATGTCGAAATCGAAGCGGCGGTTAGCGCCGCCGCCATGGCTATCGATGCTCACATCGCCGACTTTTCCGTCGGGCCCGTCTTTCCAACCGCCGATCAAACCCGCGGCGGCCATGTCTATGTCGTCGAATTCAGGAACGCGACGCCGGGACCGGATGCGGTCGCCCGCTTCGGCGCCCTTGTCGACGAAGCGCTAATCGCGGATAACGAAGATTATCGCGCCCACCGCGCCGGCATGGTGGCACCGCGGATCGAAATCGCGGAGCCGGGCACGTTCTATGCCTGGATGAAACACCGCGGCAAACTCGGCGGCCAGAACAAGGTCCCGCGAATCATCAACGACCCCGACCTGCTCGAAGACCTGCGCCGGTTCGCAAATGCTCGTGCGGGCGAATAGGGCACGACCGCTCCGGATTGGAGCGCAGTGTACAATGGGTATTAAGCGATGCCGTCGACGAGAACGAGATTGGCGTCGGCCGAGCGATGGCGGTGTTTCGCCAGTTCTCGATAGTCGGGGTCATTGTACCAATTGCGGGCATGATCAAGGCTTGGAAATTTCGTGATCACCGTGCGCGGAAAGGCCCATTGCCCTCGATCATTTCAGTTTCGAAACTCGACGTCACAAGCAGTTGGCCGCCGTGCCTTTCGAAATTCGGCGCAAAGCCGGCCAGGTATTTCTTGTATTGGTCGGGATCGTTTACCCTGACTTGGGCGATCATATACGCGCTCATTTGCGGCTCCTCTTGCCTAACGTAGTTCACTGAGCTCCGGCCACCCGGCCAAGTACCACCATCGGACGCAGTCGCGATCCAAACCCACTGACCCTGTGGCAAGCTGGTGCGGATCGGGCGAATGCGGCAGCGGGATACCCGGTTCTCGCGTAGGTGCCGTCCTTACGGCGCCGGATCGCGCTGGGTGGTGCCTTTTAATACTCTGATTTATCACGAAAAACCTGGTGGGCGCTGCAAGGATTGAACTTGCGACCTCTGCCGTGTGAAGGCAGCGCTCTCCCGCTGAGCTAAGCGCCCGGATGGCCCGCATATAAGAGCCGGTCCGCGACCCTGTCAAGCAAGCCCGGGTGAATTCGCCGCGCC
>JAAEOK010000109.1 GCA_024244705.1 Alphaproteobacteria bacterium | reverse complement strand
TGAGAGAAAAGTCGATGGTCTCGCCTATTCCGGCGAACGCCAGCCTATCGGTCCCCGAACCACCGTCGATCTTCATGAAGGTCTGGTCGGCAACGGTCAGTGCGTCATCACCGGCGCCGGAGCGAATGACATCGGCTCCGCCACCGCCCGAGAGTTCGTCGTCACCGGCCCCGCCGATCAGCATCTCGGCCGCAGCCGTGCCGCTGGTGATCACCGGCGTCGTCGACCCACCAAAGGCCCCACCCAGAAGAACATAGGCCTCGCCGGCAGCGCCGCCGCCGTCGTCGCCATAGGGTGCCCCGACGATCAGGTCGTCGAAGCCGTCGCCGTTGACATCCCCCGCCGAAGATACGCTCCAGCCGGCAAAGTCGGCGCCCGCATCGCCCTGGATGATGAAGCCCTCGGCCGCGGCGAGGCTGGTCAGGTCGATGACCTGACGGCCGCCGACATCCGACCCGAACCCGGACCCCGACCCGAAGACGACATAGGCCTCGCCGGCATAGCCGCCGCCGTCGTTGCCATAGGGCGCCCCGACGATCAGGTCGTCGAAGCCGTCGCCGTTGACATCACCAGCCAAAGAAACGCTGGTGCCGGCAAGGTCGTAGCCCGCATCGCCCTGGACGATGAAGCCAAAGCCCGGGCCAAGAAACGTCAGGTCGTAAACCGTGCTTGGCCCAACAGTCACGTCAACGGCAGCGGCGCTGCTGGTGTTGCCGGCTGCGTCGGTGGCGGTCGCCGTGAAAGCATGCGTGTCATACGCCAGCGGCACGACGATGTCGTAGCTCCAGTCGCCGCTGCCGTCGGCGACCACTGTCGCCAGCGGCGTGCCGTCGTAGGAAATCTCGACCGTCGCGCCGGCCTCAGCGGTGCCCAAAAGCGTCAACACCTGTTCGCTGGTCAGACCGTCGCCGGTGGTGCCGTCATCGGATGCGGTCGCCAAGCCGATGGTCGGCGCGCTCGGGGCAATCGTGTCAATCGTGACGGCGAGCGGGCCGGAGGCGGCGCTGGTGTTGCCGGCAACGTCGGTGGCGACCGCCGTGAAGCTGTGGGCGCCCTCGGTCAGGGTCGCGGTATCGAAGCTCCAGTCGCCCGAACCGTCGGCAACCGCCGTTCCCAGCGATGACGCACCGTCGAAGATCTCGACGGTCGCACCGGCCTCGGCCGTCCCGGTGATGGTCAACGTATCATCGGCGGTGATGTCGTCGCCTGACACGCCGGTGTCGTCGGAGAAACCGGTGACGCTCGGCGCGTCGACAGACGTGTCGACGGTGACCACGGTCGCGGCTGACTTGCTGCTTTTATTGCCGGCGACGTCCTTCGCCTTGACCTTGAAGCTGTGGTCGCCGTCAGACAGCGCGTCCGTCGTAAACGTCCAGTCGCCGTCGTCATCGGCATAGACCGTTCCGATCAGGTCGCCGCCGAGGAAAACCTTGACCTTGGCGCCGGCTTCAGTGACTCCGGAGAGGGTTAGCGTGTTGTCTGCCGTGATGCCGTCGGCGATGCCGGTATCGTCAGCGACCGCCGCGATGATCGGATCGTCGATTTCGGTGTCGACGACGGTCTTTTTCTTCTTTGAGGTTTTAGACTTACCGTTCTTTTTCGCCTTGATCTTGAAATTATGCTTGCCGTCATCGAGGGCATCGGTCTTGAAGGACCAGACGCCCTTCTTGTTGGCCTTGGCAGTTCCGATCTTGACGCCATTGTCATAGATGACGATCTTGGCGCCTGGTTCGGCTTTCCCCTTGAGCTTGAGCGTATTGTCGGACGTAATCAGGTCACTCGACGAGAGACCGGTGTCCTTTTTTATCTTCTTTATTTTTGCTTTCGCCACGACTCTTGCCCTTTGAATCGCACTGAGATTTTGACGGACGCTCTGAATTCACTATTTAATTTAGACAACATATCGCTTATCGAAGCACAACAATAATTTGAATCTGGAGGGTTCTGTGAGGTCCAATCAAATCATCCACTCTTCGTTTTGATTCAATTTGTCTGACCTACTTTTTGGTTCACATTTTTTCTTGCCTTTCGACTCGTAGTCACGGGCACCATCAACCGACATTCCCTGGATGACCGGTATCGAAGCTTCACATTGGG
>JAAEOK010000108.1 GCA_024244705.1 Alphaproteobacteria bacterium | reverse complement strand
CGCCCGCCTTGGCGCCGGCCGACAGCATCAGGGTGACCGCCGGCACCGCGGCCGACGACAGCGCGGCCTTCTTGAGGAAGGCGCGGCGCGCTTCTGTCCGTTCGGGATCGGTTTCGGTTTCCACGTTTGAAGGTTCGTCTTTCATTGTCATGCTCCCTTGTTGCTGCGCCCGATGCCTTAGCCGCCGGGCTCCGCCGGTGGGGCGTAGAAAGTGATGATCTCTGAGCGGACGCCGTCGTCGCCGACCTTGATCAGTCCGCCGCCGCCCATCGGCGTGCCGGGGATCGCCCACCAGCACCAGGCGGTCAGCGTTTCGCCGTCGTCCGCGGTCACGATTTCGGTCAGTTCCATGAACGGGTCCGGCGCCGGGCCGCCGCACATGTCGGCGATCGCCGCCGAGAACTCGCCGAAATAAGCCTCCATGCCGTCCTTGGGAATCTTGCCCGAGGTCGGTACGTCGAACACGTAGCCGTCCGCCAGACTGCTCATGATGGTGCCGATGTCACCCGCCTGCCAGCCGCGGGCATAGGCGTCGAGATGTTGGTCGCGGCTCATGTCGTGGTCCTCCCCTGGGTCGTTTCGGTATGCAAGCCGCCCAGCCAACGGCAGAGCCCGACTATCCCACAGCAACGGCGGCGCGGCCAAGGCGAAATCGTAATGGTCGGATTCAATCCGCGGTCGCGATACGATCGTTCCACGCCGGGTCCCATACGGCGCGCTCGCGCATATAGCGGGCCAGGCCGGGATGGACCGGGACGAAGGCGACCGCCGACGCGACGCCGCGGCGTTGCATCCCCGGCATGTCGGTTTCGAGCTGCTTGAAGGCGCCGTCGGCCGCGGTCAGCGCAGCGGCGTTGGCCTCGATGATGGTCAACATGCGGTAGACGTCGTCCGCCGGCACCTCGAGCCCGACATGGAATCCATAATGGAGGCGCACGCCGATGACCTCGTCGACCGAATCCGCCGCCATGCCGAAGGCGGCCGGATCGACCCGGGTGACCTCGAAGCCGGCGGCCTCGAGCCGGGCGACCTCGTCCGCGCTCGGGTTGAGCGGGACCCAGTCGGTGTCGGCCGTGCCGGCGGCGATCCACGGCGCGGTGGTGTGCTCCGCGGTCGCGTAAACGCCGATCGCCGCGAGGTGCCCCGCGTCGAGCGCGTCGTGGGCCTCGTGGAGCTCGGCCTCGCGATAATCGTGGTCGATGCCGAGGGCGATGAAGGCGCGCTCGAGCTGGGCCCGGGTGTCGAACGGCGCCGGCCCGGTGAACACCGGCTGGCCGGCGAGGTCACCCCAGGCGGTGAACTTGTCGCGGTCGCGGGCATGGATGCCGAGCCCGATGTCGAAGGTGTAGGCCCAGAACGACTGCACCGGCTGGCGGGTGATCTCGGCCTCGAAGCCGGCGAATCGGTTGACGTCGTTGGCGAGCTCGTAGAACGCCACGTCGGAGCCGTAATAGCCGTCGAAGCCGCCGGTGGCGAAGCTCTTGACCGTATAGATCGCGCCCGGGGTGAGTTCGACCGCGATCCGGTAGTCGGGCATCTTGCGGTTGAGCATTGCGGCCAGCGTCTTGAGCGCGCGGTCGCCGGAAGAGCCGGCCCGCGATGTGCCCCAGGCGATCTCGGTCGGCGGTTGGGGCGCCGGCATGCATGCGGCGACGAACAGCGCGCCAAGCACGACGAGCGCGGCGACGATGAGCGTTCGGAGGCGGGGCATGGCAACTCTCCCGAGATCGAGAGCCACCGACGATAGCAGAAACGGGAGTGGAACGCGCGACCGGCAGAGGCGCGACCGGCAGAGGCGCGACCGCCGCGACTTCAATGGCCAGGAGAACGGCAAGCGCGCCCTCGCGGTGCGGCGGCGGCCAATACCTGCTGCTGAAATTTGCGATTGACCAAGCTTGCGGATGGCTAGGAGCAGAAATCAGCGGGAATGCGTATTTCTTGAGATGCCGAACCTTGCCTCCAACTCCTTCGCAAAGTTCATGACCACGCGCCATTCCGGTCGCTTCTGAAGGTCAGCTACCGAACGCATTTCCGAATCTTTGATTGTCTGAGATGCGTGATGCAATAAACCGTAGAGGACTGCCAAGTCTTTCGTTTCGTCCTCATTGAATGCATCGAGGAAGGATTGGCTCTTTGGGTGATATAGGTCATCGCAGAACATGCAGAAGAGTTCCGCCGGTACATTGGCGATTGGAACATCCTTTTCATACTTTGATTGCAGCGAAGCATGCGCAAGTAGCTCGATTACTTCGAAAACAGCCCCTCGGATGGCCTCTGCTTTTTCATTCATATCAATCTCTTCCTCAGCCGCACGATAGGCATCCAAACGTTAGAAATCGATTAGCATGAGTAGCGCCTAATGGTTTTACGTTGGTCGAATTCCGGGCCACGCAATTGAAAAATCGGCGGCTTAATGGTGCTGATGATCGGCCCACCGGCGGCGCGGCCAAGATGAAATCGGCGTGGCCGCGCACCGCCGCCCCACCCGAGCCCCTAGCCGCTGCCCGCCGCCGCCTCTACAATCGCCTTGCGGTTGAACAAGGGTAGGGCATGGTCGCGCGCGTCAACACGGTCGCGTTCCAGGGCATCGCGGTGCTCGACATCGACGTCCAGGTACAGATGGCCTCGGGGCTGCCCGCCTTCACCATCGTCGGCCTGCCCGACAAGGCGGTCGCCGAATCGCGCGAGCGGGCAGCAAACAATGGCTAATTGTAATGGAACAAACCGGTGCCCGCAGAAGGCAGATGGACTCGCAACTATTCCTTAAAGCCGCTTAGCTACACTAGAAAGTGAACACCCAAGCTTTAGGTCATCGCCAATCATCTTTGCCACTTTGAGGATTGGAGTCATCGTGTGGAAATGGACGTGCGCCGGACTTCTTGTCTTGCTAATGGCCTCGAATGCATGGTGGCTTTACCAGGCGATTGATTTGGCAGTGACAGAAAAATACCGGCAAGCAGAAAAATACGAGCAAGAAAGAACGACTTCTTCACTCATCAGAATCAGCAATGAGCTTGTTCGCGGGTACCTGAAGCAAGACTTGATTGCGCTCTTGCGGAAAACTCATCCCGAGACCGATTTGTTTGAGAAAGAGGGGGCTCTCCATATTCCGTTCCTGTCATTTCCTCTCGACAAGAACGGGAGGGTCGAGGGTATCGAACCCTAATCCAAGGACTGCCGCCGCCGGGGGCGAGGCGATATGATCGACCGGTGTGTAATACGGGACCGTAGTTGGCGGTAGGTTTATGGCGGCTTATGGTCGCCAAATCCCCACCCGACCCCCTAGCCGCTCCGCGGTCCCGCCTCTACAATCGCCTTGCGGTTGAACAAGGGTAGGGCATGGTCGCGCGGGTCAACACGGTCGCGTTCCAGGGCATCGCGGTGCTCGACATCGACGTCCAGGTACAGATGGCCTCGGGGCTGCCCGCCTTCACCATCGTCGGCCTGCCCGACAAGGCGGTCGCCGAATCGCGCGAGCGGGTGCGCGCCGCCTTGAACGCCATCGGCCTCGCCCTGCCGCCGAAGCGCATCACCGTCAATCTGTCGCCCGCCGACGTCGCCAAGGAGGGCAGCCATTTCGACCTGCCGATCGCGCTCGGCCTGCTGGCGGCGATGGAGGCGGTGGCGGCCGACGAGTTGGCCCATTACACGGTCTTGGGCGAGCTCGCCCTCGACGGCGCCATCACCCGGGTCGCCGGCGTGCTGCCGGCGGCGATCGCGGCCGCCGATGCCGGGCGCGGGCTGATCTGTCCCGCCGCCTGCGGCGGCGAGGCGGCGTGGGCGCCGGACATCGAGATCCTCGCCCCGGCCTCGCTGCTGGCGTTGATCAACCACCTGAAGGGCCGCCAGACCCTGACCCCGCCCGAGCCGGCGCTCGACGATTCCGCGGCGGGCGTCCCCGACCTCCGCGACATCAAGGGCCAGGAGAGCGCCAAGCGCGCCCTCGAGGTGGCGGCGGCGGGCGGCCACAATTTGTTGATGATCGGCCCGCCGGGGGCCGGCAAGTCGATGCTGGCGCAGCGCCTGCCTGGCATCCTGCCACCGCTCAGCCCGGCCGAGGCGCTCGAGGTCAGCATGATCCATTCGGTCGCCGGCGCCCTCGAGGGCGGCAAGCTGATGCGGCGGCGGCCGTTCCGCGATCCCCATCATTCGGCCTCGCTGCCGGCGCTGGTCGGCGGCGGCCAACGCGCCCGGCCGGGGGAGATCTCGCTCGCCCACAACGGCGTGCTGTTCCTCGACGAGCTGCCCGAGTTCTCGCGCGCCAGCCTGGAATCGATGCGCCAGCCCTTGGAGACGGCGCGCGTCGTCGTCGCCCGCGCCAACCACCACGTCACCTATCCGGCGCGGGTCCAGCTGGTGGCGGCGATGAACCCGTGCCGCTGCGGCCACCTCGACGACCCGGCGCTGGCCTGCTCGCGGGCGCCCGGTTGCGCCATCGACTACCAGGCCAAGATCTCGGGGCCGCTGTTCGACCGCATCGACCTCCATGTCGACGTGCCGGCGGTGAGCGCCAACGACCTCTCGCTGCCGCCGCCGGCCGAGGGCTCGGCGGAAATCGCCCAGCGTGTGGCCTATGCCCGCGCGGTCCAGGGCGAACGCTACGCCGATCACGCCGGCGCCGACCCGCCGGTGCGGACTAACGCCGACGCCGACGGCGAGCTGCTGGAGGCGGTCGCCGCCCCCGACGCGGCGGGACGCGAGCTGCTGACCGAGGCCGTGGGCAAGCTCAAGCTGTCGGCGCGGGGCTATCACCGGGTGCTGCGGGTCGCCCGCACGCTGGCCGACCTCGAGGGCGCCGCGGGTGTCGCCCGCCGCCACATCGCCGAGGCGCTAAGCTATCGAAGAGTGGTGTTGGCGCGGTGAGGGGCCGTCGCCGTCGTCCGGTCAGATGCCGAACTCCTGGGTGTCCACCCACTCCATGCTGAGCAGCGACCAGAAGTCCAACGCCAGCTTGTCCTCCACATAGGCGTACGGCATCCAGCCGTAACCCTTGTCGCCCCATTCTTCTCCCCAGGAATTGCGGATGAGCAGGGCGCCGGTCGTGGTCTTGTCGCAGATCGTGTTCTTGATCTTCTTCTTGTCGTCGTAGCCGACCGCGACGACGGCATGGGCCCAGTCCGATTTCTCTTCGGGGCACGGGTACGGTATGCCGCCTTTCACGTCGGACGATTCGTAGGAATCGAAGCCCCAGAAGCCGAACATCGACGGAATGCCGGCGGCCAGATACTTCTTGACGCTCGCCAGGACCGCGTCGCCCGAGACGTTCTGTCCGGGGGGTTCGTGCGAGAAATAGTGAAGCGTCTCGAAATTGTCCGCCACGGCATAGACGAAGCTCTCGGGTTCCTTGTCGAAATCGGGATCGGCATCCGTGTAGGGCCAATACCTTTCGTCCGGAACGCCGCAGAGCACCAAGGCCCCCATGGCGTTCCTCAACCATGCCCCCGTATCGCCCTCGACTTGCATGAGATTGCGCGTCGTCTTGTAGACGAAGAGCCGGGAGCCTTCGATGTGCTCGCCGAAGGCGCGGCGCTGGTAGTACTCGACGATCCCGACCGCGGCCTGGGCCGTGCACGACCCCAGTTCGAGTTGGCTCTCGATGGGTGAGCAAAACTTCTTTAGGTCGACCTTCGCGGGCAGCGGGACGTCCTTATCCACGCCAAGCTTCTTGGCCATGACGGCGATCTCCGGCCGCGCCTCCGTGTAATCGCGAAGATCCGGCGGCGGCGGCAACCAACCTGTGCCGACGCTGCGATCGAGCTGTGAAACCCTCAACGATCTATTGGTCATAAACATCTTCGACCCTCCGGCGAGTGGGAATCGATGGAATCCAAAGAACCTCTGGATTGCCTCCGAGGGTGGACCGATAGATGCGCCGTCGCTATGAGATTCCCCACAGACACGTCTCTTCCGCGCGAGTCGCCTCGTGCGCACGCGGTCAGGCAACACCGGTGGCCTCATGTCGCCGAGGCGCTGAGTTATCGACGGGTCGTGCTTGGGCGGTAGGCGAGCCCGGCGCCGTGGTCGCCTTCCTACAGGCTCACCGTCATGCCGCCGTCGACGATCAGCAGGTGCCCGTTGACATAGGCGGCGGCGTCCGAAGCGAGGAAGACGGCGACCCCGCCGACCTCCTCCGGGCGGCCCCAGCGGCCCGCCGGACAGCCGCTTTCGATCATCGCCGAAAAATCGGGGTCTTGGTAAAGCGGTTCGGTCAATTCGGTGCGGATATAGCCCGGCCCGATGGCGTTTGCGGTCACGCCATGGCCGCCGAGCTCGACCGCCAGCGCCGTGGTCAGCCCGGCCAAGGCGTGCTTGGTCGCGACGTAAGCGGGGATGCCGGGCCGGGCGACCCGGGACATGATCGAGGCCATGTTGATGATCCGCCCCCAGCCGTTCTCGACCATCGGCCGGCCGGCCTCGCGGGCGAGCATGAACGACGATGTCAAGTTGGTCCGCACCACCGCCTCCCAGCCGGCGGTATCGGTATCGAGGACAGGGCTGCGGTGGGCCATACCGGCATTGTTGACGAGGATATCGAGCCGGCCCGTCTCGGCGACCGTTCGGGCCACTGCGTCGACGACCGAGCCTTCGTCGGTCACGTCCATGGCAACGACGCTCGCCGCGCCGCCGGCGGACCGGATGGCCGCGGCGTTTTCCGCCAAGGCGTCCTCGCCCCTGGCGGCGAGGACGACGTGGGCGCCCGCCGCCGCCATGGCATCGGCGACCGCCTTGCCCAAGCCGCGCGACGCGCCGGTCACCAACGCGACCCGGCCGTCGAGTGTGAATAGTCCGCTCATGATGACCTTCCGCTGTTGCCCGGAGAAAACCCGTTCGGGCCACAGACTAGAGCAAGATCGTTTCAGATCGAGTCGAACTGAAACGTGAATCTTGCTCTAATTCAAAATGTTAGGGTGTGATTCACGGCTCACTTCGTTGCGACGTGAGCCGATCATACCCTACGCTCTCGCGCCGGGCGAGGACAACCGCCGCCGGCCGCATCGCCGAGGCGCCGAGTTACCGGCGGGTGGTGTTGGTGCGCTAGGGGCGCGCCCGGAGTGACGGACGAAATGCCCCCGTCACCCGATCAGCGCATAGCCGTCGTCGTCCTGGGCGGTCTCGCGGAGCTGGGCCAATTCCGTCGTCCGACTCGTCCTCTTCAACGGCCGACGAATCAGGGCGTTGCAATAGTCCTGAGAACATGTGGGTATATGGCAAGACCTGATCTGATGCGAGATTCGGTGGGGCGGCCAACTTCAGGCAGGGCATCTGGGCAATGCGGGGGCATGCTGTGCGACCTTCCAAGAAACCGACGCTGGGGGACACCACTCCCGTCTTACAAACAACGTCTGGGTTGGCCGGTCGCTTGCCATCGAGGCCCGCGGCTCGCAGGAAGGCGGCGAACCTGTCACCCTTTGACAAGGACAGCTTTGACGATCGGCAAAGACCGTGACGGCCAGGTCCATGATCGTCATGCAGCAATCGACGGTTTATTCGGGACCCAATCTATTCGCGTCGCAGGCCGCGGTTCGCTTCGAAGTCGAGATCGCACGATCGGACATCGACGATCGCGGTCTCGCTTCGAGGGTCCTCGAGTTCTGGTTTGCAGGGATTTCACAGGGCCAGGCCGGATCGCTCGCACCGCCAGATACGATTCCGACGACCGCGCTCGACTGGGCATCTCTTGTCGCGCGTCTGTCCGTGCATCTACAGAACGAAACGACAGGCGCCTCGCTCAGATGGCATCAGGCCTCAGCAAGCTCTGAGCCCGACCGGTACGACCTGTGCTTCGACTGCGAGGATCCGATCATCGGCCTTGCGGCAGGTATTCTCGCTATAGAAACCTTGAACGGTGCCGCGGCGAGAGCCTGTCCTTCGACCTTCACATGCGAAGACGGTTTCGATCTCGAGACCGCGATCGGCGCCTTTTATGAGTTGGCACAGGCGGAACGCCTTACCGCCGGGGCGGCGGCGCTGTTCCGGGAAGCGCGCCGCCGCGGTATCCCGGCTCAGCTTTTCCACGATGCGGAGATCCAGTTAGGGCAGGGGTCGAGGCGGCGCCTGATCCATGGCTCGAGCCTTGACATCGAGGCCGCGGACGCGGTCGACATCAGCGTCGACAAGTCGAAAACGGTTCAGATCCTCCGCGACCATGGAATACCCGTCCCCGAGCAACGACGGGTCGAAACCGCGGACCAGGCGGTCGCGGCCGCCGAGTCATTCGGCGGCGGGCCAGTCATCGTAAAGCCGACTTGCGGCGACTTCGGCCGTGCCGTGTCACTAAGGCTTGACGAACCGAGTGCGATTCGGGCGGCCGCCGCGTCGGCATTTGCGCACGATTCTTCGGCCGTTGTCGAGTCCTACGCGGCGGGAAATGACTATCGCCTCCTGATCCTCGATGGCGATATGATTGCCGCCGCCAAAAGGAATCCGGCGCACGTGGTCGGCGATGGCAAGAGCTCGATACGCGACCTGATTGATGAGCTCAACAGGGATCCACGCCGCGCGCCCCACCATTGGAACGTCCTGACGACGATCGAAATCGATCAAGACCTCGAAGACACCATCGCGGTTCAAGGCATGACGCTTGGCTCGGTCCCCAAGCACGAACAGAAAGTCCGGTTGCGTGCGACGCCGAACCTCTCCACCGGCGGCTGGGCGATCGATGTCACCGACGATGTTCATCCCGACAATCGAGAAATCGCCATTCGCGCGGCCCGGACAATGCGTCTGAGGCTCTGCGGCGTCGATTTCATTTCGCCCGATATCTCGCTCTCCTATCGCGAAGTTGGCGGCGTGGTCTGCGAGGTGAATTCCGGTCCCGGACTGCGCATGCACTATGCCCCCAGCGTCGGCTCGCCGCGCGACGTCGCGGGACGGATCGTCGACGCCATTTACCCCGATCCCGAGGACGCGCGCATTCCGGTCGCCGCGATTACCGGTACCAACGGCAAGACGACGACGACGCGGATGGTTGCCCACATTGCTCGCACCGCCGGCAGCGCGGTCGGCATGACGACTACGGACGGCGCGTTCGTAGATGATGAGCGCGTGATTGAAGGTGAAGCCGCCGGGGCCAATGGCGCCGCTACCATCCTCGGTAATGCCGGCGTCGAGATCGCGGTGCTGGAAACCGCGCGGGGAGGGATATTGGAAAGCGGCCTCGGCTTCCACCGCTGCACAGTCGCTGCGGTACTGAATATCGACGAGGACCATATCGGAGAGGGTGGTATCGAGACCCTTGAGGCCCTGGCAGGTCTCAAGCGGATCGTGGCCGAGGCCGCCGACGATACCGTCGTGCTGAATGCCGACGATTCGCTCTGCGTGGCAATGGCGGCCAGTTGTTCCGCCCGCCATATCTGCTATGTGACGATGGCGTCCGTGTGCTCACTGGTCGAAGCGCACATTGCCGGCGGTGGTCGCGCGGTCCGCCTCGAGGATGTCGCTGGTCGAGAGAGCATCGTACTCCATGACGCGGGCACGCCGAGGCTTGCGCTGGCGGTGAGCGATCTTCCGGCCACGTTCGACGGCCGCGCCCGGCACAATGTACAGAACGCGATGTTCGCGGCAGCCATCGCCTATGGCATAGGGGTCTCTATCGAAGCAATCGATCGCGGGCTTCGCGACTTTAAATGCAGCTTCGCGCTTTCGCCGGGGCGCATGAATTTCTTCGACGGATTACCCTTCCGCCTGCTGATGGATTGGGCGCATAACGAGCCCGGCTTTCGGACGCTTTACAGGACCATCAAGGACGTGCCCGTCGACGGTCAGCGGATCGGACTGATGACGGTTGGCGGCGGCCGCACCGATCGCCAGGTTATGGACATCGGGCGCATGATGGCGGGCTGGTTCGACCACTACGTCCTGTATCACTGGGATGACCGTTTTGGCCGCAGGCCTGAAGAGATCCCGCAACTGATGAAGCAGGGACTCATCGAGATGGGCGTTCCGGCCAACCACGTCACGCTTATCCCGGGCGAGAGTGAGGCGCTCGATGCCTGTCTCCGTATGGCGCGTCCAGGCGATTTCGTCGTACTCGTACCCTACGACAACGAGGAGGCTTGGTCCCGGGTTCAGGCGTTTTCGCGGGAAATCGCGGGGCGCCGGTCGCTCGCATCGGGTGCGATCACTTAGCTCGTCTAGGCTTGCCACGACGGATGTCTCTTTCCGCGGTATTCTGTTCGGTGGGATTCGCGCGCCTTGCCCCTGGTCGGTCCGCTTGACGGCCGATTAGTCGCAGGGTATAGCTAAGACAATTGGTTGGCGTTGGACTATAATCGATTTGGAGGGGGAAAAGAATATGAAGGATAAGGAAGCTCGTAGCCATGTGACCAAGCACGAGGAACTCGACGCACGTACGAAGGCCCGTCGCGAGTTTGTGAGCAAGTTCGGAAAAGCCGCCGCTACCGCGCCTGCGATTACGCTGTTGCTCTCCGCCGGGTCGAAGCGGGCATTCGCCGTAAGAGGCTCGTTCATCGACTGAGTTTCGGCCCCCGAAACCTTCGGCCGAGATTTCCCGGATTTTTCATCTCACTCACCGACTGGGTTTGTCGGGTGGGCGGTTCAGGGCATCCGACGTCCTAATTCGACACATTGCATAATGGCGTTCTTTGCTTCTTGGACCGGTTTGGCCCAATGGGTTGCTTCAGCCTCAATTTCTTAGTCTGCGATCGCTGGCCAAGAGTGACCGAGCAGTGAAAGTCGTCCGGGAATAGCTAGACGTCGGCACATTTCGGCCGCTAAGCGAGATCTGACGTCCGTTGTCACACGGAATAGTCGACGGACGGAATCTAGTGATATCGCCGGCTGAGTCCGCGAAGGACGCGCGCCCGAGTCAACGCGGGACTCGCTCCCGTGCGATCGCCGGCGGCACCGAGACGACGCCCATGGCGCGCGCGCCGGCCGGGACGGTCGCCGTCGTCGGCCAGGCGCCCCGTCACCCGATCAGCGTATAGCCATCGTCGTCGCGCGCCGTCTCGTGCAATTGGGCGAGTTCGACCGTCGTTCGGCCGAACGACTTCTGGAAGTGCGGCTTGTCGGGGAACGAGGTCCAGCGGCCGCCCCATTCCCAGCCCGCAGCCTCGGCGATCGGCGCGATGCGGTCCCAGGGGCAGTCGAAGATGGCGGCGCCGTCGCGGATCTCGCAGACGTCGATGGCGAGCCCGTAATTGTGATAGCTCTGGCCGCCCTTGGCCTTGGTGACGATGCGGCCCGGCGCGGTCCGGCCCTGGGCGAACAGCGCGTCCTGCTCGGCGAACGAGCGGTAGGCCTGGGTCACGCGCAGGCGAACCCCGGTCTCACGCGCGACCGCGTTGATCAGGTCGCAGGCTTCGCGGCGGATCTTCGGATGCAGGGTCGCCAGGCGCTTGTTGGTGTGCCTGTCCCAGGTGTCGAATTCAGCCATCACGCTCTTCCTCGACGCGGCCGCTGGCCGGTCGTCCGCGCACGTTAGGGCGAACGCCCGGGCCGCGCTGTGGGAAGAGTCACACGCCGGAGAGATTTGCCGGCGGTCGCCCGTCGGCGCTATTTGGCCTATACTCGGCCCCCCACAGCGGACCGCGATTTCGAACCGGCGATGGCGAAAAAGACTCCGAGGAGCAAAGCGAAACGGCCGCCGGCGGCGCTCGCCGACCGGGTCGTCGACGAAACCCTGGCGCTGGCCGAGGAAGCGGGCTGGGAGGGCGTGCGCCTGCGCCTCGTCGCCGAGCGCTGCGGCGTCGGCCTGCCCGAGATCCTCGCCCATTACCGCGACATCGACGCCGTCGCCGATGCCTGGTTCGGCCGCGCCTGGGCCGCGATGACGGCACCGCAGCGCGTGGGCTTCGCGGCGCTGCCGGCGCGCGAGCGGCTCGCCCTCGTCCTCACCCGCTGGTTCGATGCCCTGGCGCCGCACCGCGAGGTTTCGGTCGAAATGATCCGCGCCAAGATCTATCCGTCCCACCCCCACCACTGGGTGCCGCTGATCTTCAACCTGTCGCGGACCATCCACTGGCTGCGCGATGCCGCCGGGCTCGACGCCACCGGGCGTCGCCGCGAAATCGAAGAGGTCGGCCTGACCCTGCTGTTCCTGGCCACGCTCGCGGTGTGGGCGCGCGACGACAGCGCCGGCCAGGAACGGACCCGCGAATTCCTGCGCCGCCGCCTCGCCATGGCCGACGCCGCAATGGCGCGGCTGTACCGGTAGCGTCGGCCGTAATCGGCGCCGGGTCGTTGACAGGCGGCAGAAGGGTATCCAAACACAACGCAGAGACATCGAAAAACACAGAGGGAAGGGAATCACCATGGCGGAGACGAATTGGGCCCTGATGGGCAAGTACGTGGAGTTCTGCAGCTGCGACCGGGCCTGCCCGTGCGACGGGGCGGCGGCGCCGACCCACGGCCACTGCAACGGCATCGTCGGCCTCGACATCGAGCGCGGCCATTACGGCGACGTCGCGCTCGACGGCCTGTCGGTGGTCGCCATCTTCCATTTTCCCGGCGCCATGCATCACTGCGACGGCCACCTCCACACCATTCTGTCCGAGGACGCGAGTGACGCCCAGCGCGACGCGCTGTTCGAGATTCTGTCCGGCGACGGCCAGCCGACGGGCAGCATCTTCGACATCTTCGATTGCCTCATCGAGCATCGCCACGCGCCGCTCCTGAAGCCGATCAAGTTCGATTGGGACATCGCCAACGGGAATGCCCGGGTCGACGTGCCGGGGGTCGTTCGGGCCGCCACCGAGGCCGGCGACGGTTCGGCCACCGGCACCCCGGCGGCGGGCTCGACGGGCCTGATGCTGAATGAAGGCGGGTCCGGGTTGGGGTCGGCGGAGAGCACCGGCGACATCGCCTTCGAACTCAACGGCTGCCACGCCTCGTTGTCGCAATTCACCTATGATGAATCGGGCATGACCTTCGCGCCGCGCGCCTGATCCGGCGGCGGCGGTTCGTCGTCGAGGCAGTGGCCGGGCTCGATCTGAATGGTCGCGTGATCGATGTTGTAGTGGGCCTTCAGAAAGCGCTTGATCGCCATCAGCGTGGCATGGTGATCGGTGCCGTCGGCGACCTCCGCGTGGAGCGTCATCAGCGGGCGCTCCTGGGTCAGCATCCAGGCATGGACGTGGTGGACCGCCTCGACCTCTGGCACCTCGGCGACGAGGTCCGCCTTCAGCGCCGTCTCGTCGAGCCAGTCGGGGGCGCCCTCGAGCAAAATATGGATCGACCGCCGGGTCAGCTTCACCGCGCTTCTCAGGATCAGCAGCGCGACCAAGATCGACAGCAGCGGGTCGATCGGCGTCCATCCGGTGGTCATGATGACCAGCGCCGCGACGATGGTCGCCACCGATCCCAACAGGTCGCCGAGCACGTGGAGGGCGGCGCCCTGGATGTTAAGGTTGTGGCGCGACCCGCGATGGAGAATGACGAAGGCGACGATGTTGACGGCGAGGCCGCCGGCGGCGACGGCGAGCATCGGCGTTGCCAGGACCTCGACCGGATCGGCCAGCCGGCGCACCGCCTCGATAGCGATCCAGATGACGATGACGACCAGTGACACCCCGTTGACGAAGGCGGCGAGAACCTGAAAACGGTGGTAGCCATAGGAGCGCCGCGCGTCGTTCGACCAGCGGGCAGCGCGGAAGGCGGCCCAGGCCAGCGCCAGCGCGGCGGCATCGGTGAGCATGTGACCGGCATCGGCGAGCAGGGCGAGCGAACCGGAAAGCAGGCCGCCGACGATTTCCGCGACCATGTAGCCGGCGGTCAAGACCAGCGCCCACAGGATGCGTTTTTCGTTGGCCGCGTCGACGCCCGGACCGTGGTCGTGGGAATGGCCGCGGGACGCCGCGGCGGCGCCGGCGCCGTTTGACGGACCTGTGTCGTCGGCCGTCATGCGACGAGCGACAGCGCGGCCATGATCGCCAGGCCGGCGACGAAAAGGACCAGGTCCCACCAGCTCGCCTTCTTGTGGAAGAAGGTCTCATGGATGACGTCGAGGGCGGCGATATAGAGAAAGGTGCCAGCGGCCAGGGCGTCGAAGCTGGCCTCGACCAGCAACCCGGTGCGGTCGGTCAGGAGATGCTGGAAGCCGGTGCCGAGGGCCAGCCCGATCGGCGTCGCGACCGAAAACGCGCCGACCACCTTGACCAGGGTCGAAGTCGAGGCGCCGCCGCGAAGCAGGATCGACCCCAGGGTGAAGGCGGCGGCGAACTTGTGCACGGCGAGCGCGCCGGCGAGCGCGAACACCGTCAGCTCGGCCGGTTTCGAGCCGACGGCGAACCCGGCGAGGACGGCATGGAGGCTGAGCGCGATGGCCAGGACCGGCGCCGCGGTCACCGCCCCCTCGGCCTTCGGGTGATGGGCCTCGGGGTCGTAGAGCAGGCGCTCGAGCGCCAGGATGCCGACGAAGCCGATTGCGCACAGGGTGAAGCCGATGGGGAATTCGTGGCCCGGATAGAGCTCTTCGAAATGAAGATGGGCCTCGGGCAGAAAATGGAACAGGCCGGCACCCAACAGAAACCCACCGGCGGCGGCGTTGGCGTGGGCCGCCGAGGCGCGCGTGGCGCCGGCCGAGCCGACCACCACTTTCGCCACCCAGCCGCCGAGCCAGGCGGCGGTCAGTATCATGACCGCGATAATGATCTTGCCCGTCACATCGTCGCTCATCGCGATCCCATCGCGCCGACGTCATAGACGATGGCGCGCACGTCACCCATCGCTTTAAAGGCCTTCGCGTATTTGCCGCTCGTATTCGACCGCATCGTATCCGCCGTCGGCATGCACGATAAGTAGGTCGTCGGAGAGACGCCAATTCTGCCACCCGGGTATGCGCACGAAATTCCCCGTGCCGCCCGGCCCGCTGTTGGTGCCTTCGAGCGTCCACGGGTAGATCGCCTGGTTCCCGCCCGAACGAAGATCATCCATCCGCAGCACCAAATCGGGAAAGTCTTCGAAGAAGGCCCCCATCGTTTCGGCAATCGCAGGGCGGCCGACGGTCGGTTCTCCGGCATTGATCATGCTGATGGCCTTTTCCGCGAAGAAAGACGCGACCGCATCGGCATCATGGGAACACCAGGCCTCGGTATATTTTCGGCCCAATTCTTCGGCTTCGCTCTGCGAAATCGGCATTATTCGGCCTCCCCTTGATGGAAGCGGTACAGTAGGTCGCAGCCCGGCCGGGGGTCAATCGACGCCGCCAACCGCCACCGCACTGGAACGCACTTCACGCCGAGGGCGCCGGGGGGTTACGCTGTTCGAACCGATGACACCCCGGCAACTATGCGAGGCCGATCATGAAGCTCAACGTCCGCGCCTTCGCCGTGGCCGTCGCGATCTGGTGGGGCGCAATGGTCTTTCTCATCACCTGGTGGCTGATCGTCAGCGAGGGGATCGGCGTCGATCCCAACCCGATCGCCCGGCTCTATCCCGGCTACCGCGTGTCGCCGCTGGGCAGCCTGATCGGGCTCGCCTGGGGCCTGATCGACGGCCTCGTCATGGGCGCCGCGCTGGCCTGGCTCTACAACCGCTTCGCCAACCGGTTCGCGGTCCGCGCGTAAGGGTCGGCCGGCGGCCTTCACATCGCCGGCGCGGGACTTATCTAAGGCGCGAGACGAAAGGATTGTTGCACGGGAGATGACGATGACGAGCGTGGCCGACGAAACCACCGCCATCCGACCGGTTCGACAGGTCGTCCGCGGCATCCCGGCGAGCGACGGCGCGGGCGTCCGCCTGACCCGGGTCATCGGCTCGCCGGCGCTGCCCGACCTCGACCCCTTCCTGCTGCTCGACGAGTTCCGCTCGGACGATGCCGGCGATTACCTGGCCGGCTTTCCCGACCATCCCCATCGCGGCTTCGAGACCGTGACCTATATGCTCGCCGGGCGCATGCGTCACGGCGACAACCAGGGCAATACGGGCCTGCTCCGCGCCGGCAGCGTGCAATGGATGACCGCCGGCCGCGGCATCGTCCACTCGGAGATGCCGGAACAGGAGGACGGCCTGATGTGGGGCTTCCAACTGTGGGTCAATTTGCCGGCCAAGGACAAGATGACGGCGCCGCGCTACCAGGATATCGATCCGGCGGCAATCCCGACGGCGACGCCTGCCCGGGGTGTGACGGTCAAGGTCATCGCCGGGCGGGTCGGCGACGTGGCCGGGCCGGTCGCCGCGGTAGTGACGGAACCGCTCTATCTCGACGTTGCCCTGGCAGCCGGGGCGCGTTTCCGCCACCACTTGCCGGCGGGCCACGCCGGCTTCGTTTATGTCTATGACGGCGAGGCCGGAATCGATATCGCCGGCACTGCGGTGGCGCGCGGCGAATTGGCCGTCCTCGGCAGCGGCGACACGGTCGCGGTGACCGCGTCTGGCGCGCCCGCGCGGCTGCTGCTGGTCGCCGGCCGGCCGCTCGGCGAGCCGGTCGCCAAATACGGACCCTTCGTCATGAACACCGAGGCCGAGATCCGCCAGGCCATCGCCGACTTCCAAGGTGGACGGTTCTAGGGCGCGGGGGCGTTTGTTGGGGAGTTGAGGCCGGCATAGTAGGAAAAACCGTACCAATCGGCGAGCTCGCGAATTTGCTCGTAGGTCAGGTGATCATCACCATGGCGACCCGCTAGGAGCTCGCTCAGTCGCTCATGTTCGATTTTGCTCATGTCATCAAGCTTTTGCACGGCCGCGATTTGCGGATCGCTAGATCTACCGCCGATGGCACGAGTGTCCGATAGCTTGAACGACGCTCGCCTCGTCAGAATGTAGTCGATCAAACCGGGCCATTTCTCCGCCAGGACGAGGAATCGCGCCAGCCGATCGAGATCGTAGAGGTCCGGCCGGGTGGCGGCGGTGAGGTAGCTTTGCAAACGAAGACCGTTGATGAACCGCTTGAGACGACGCGGGTTTCGAAAGTGCCGGCTGCCGTAGTATTTGGCCGTGCTCACGAGCTCATCGGAATCCTTGGGAGTTTTCTCTGCGGGGAGACGACCGAGGATTTTGCGCATCGCACGCAGAGGCTGACCGGCGGCCACTTTTTCGTCGGCTGGCCGGAAACCGGCAACGGCCATCCCGTCCGTCGCGGGGTCTTCATCTTGCACCATCGTTTCGTCGTCGTCCGCGTCCTGGCGCATGGACTGTTCGATAAAATGTTCGATGGCGCTTTCGGCAACCGTCGGCAGGCTGAGCCGCGCCTGGATGATCTTTTCGAGGAACTTATAGCCGCTGCCGTGTTCCATGGCGGTGGCGGCGACGTCGACGGAATGGGCCAACTCCCCGCGCTCGCTCTTGATCACGTTGGCGACGATGGTCAGGTCCATGCCGAGCACGAAGATACAGCTCTTGGAGACCGCGGCGAGCTGAAGCGCTTCGATGATTTCGCCGAGGACGGCGCCCTTGCAACAATCGAGATCGTCGATGAAGACGATGACCTTCATGGTATCGGGAACGGCTTTGTGGAGCTGTTCCATCTCGTCTTCGAATTGCGACAGGGTACCGATCTTGTCCTTGAAATCCGTTTTCTCGATGTATTCGAGCAGATTCAATCCCAGGCTCTGGGTCAGGTTGACGTAGAGATAGACGAGGGCGATCAGCAACACCAAGCCGAGGGCCAGATACCAGAACAGGTTTTCGGTCCATGCCTGCCCGGCAATCTGCGCCGTCGTGGCCGCATAGAACGACTGGAACAGGGCATAATCCTTGAGCCCGTTTTCGACGACGATGTTCCAATCGAGAAACAACAGCATCACGATCAACGCCAGAAATCCTAGCGCGACCACTGCCCGGATCGCCAATCCGAAATCGGCGTGCCGCCGGAGCTTTTTCAGGAAGCGTTAGGATCGAAATTGGAGCTCCTGCCCCGGGGTTAGATTTTGCCTGATACAGCGCGTCACGTTGGCGATGAACGCCGCCCAGACCTGCGCGGCTTCCCCGTACTTCCAAGGGTTGAACGTAGTCGTCGCGATGCGGACTGGTGCCGTCTCGGCCGCCGATTCCAGGTCGGCGGCGATCAACTTCATGAACGACGTCTTGCCGCGGCCCCAGGGCGCGTTGATCGCGATCGCGAGCGGCGGTTTGGTCTCGCGGGCGAGAAGGAATCGCGCGACGGCTTCCGCTCGCGGTCCGAATTTCAGTGCATCCTGACCGCGGGTCTCGATCGCCTGGTCGCTGAGCGCGGCCGTTTTCACACCGGCGTCGGTCGGCGGTTCTGTCTCTTGCCCTGGATCCGCTTTTTTCGGTTGCTCGCCCAAGTCATGGGCTTCGTCAGTGCTGCCTTCCGATGGCGCTTGCTCTTGCGGAGGGGATTGTATTGCCGCGTGCTGTTGGCGCAACGCATCCAGGGTTCGCGGCCCGAGGATACCGTCGGCATCCAGCTTGATTCCGCTCTTGACCAGTTGGTTTTGAATGTCGCGAATCCCCGCCGCGCGGGATTTCGGATCGCTGAAATCGACGCCGTAAAAATCCCGCGCCCAAGCCAGGGTCTCTGTATCTTCTTCCGACAAATTCTCGAGGCCGAGACTCGATCCGATATCGGGTTCGGTCGCCATGCCGAAACCTCCTGCCGTGACGAGCACGGGGCGCGCAGCATTGCCACGAACCTACCTACGGCTGCAAAGAACTATAGCGCGGGCATGCAACTTGGGACCACCTTGTCAAATGCCGAACATGCAATAGACTTTGCACCAACAAATCCAAGGGGGAGTGAAACCCGAACATGGCGGTATCGGACGCGGTTCGCGGAGAGAGGTTGGTCGAGCTTGCCCGATCGGCGTACGCCGCCGACACCGGCGGCATAAGCGAGATCGAGCGCGCGTTTCTTGCCGCCTCCACTGGGCCGGGGCCAGGCTACGTGCCCCGGGACGATGGACAATCCGGCGCCGCGGTCGCCGGCGCCTTGATCGCCTGGCTCTTCACCGATTCCGCGGCACGCGAGCACCTGCATCCGCAGGGCGTACGTCTGACCGCAGCCAATGTCGAGGGGATGATCGACCTTACCGGCGCACGCGATAGGGTTTCTCTCAGGCTGACCGGTTGCGTTATCGCGGCGGGCATCAGGCTCGACGGCGCCGAGTTGGGCGCGGTTGATTTGTCGGCCAGCAAGATCGGACCGCTTTCGGCGGAAAATGCCCGGGTGTTCGCCGATTTCGAGATCGGCGGTGGCGATCCCGGAGGTATGGATTCGGCGCTGTCACATCCCACGGATGCCGCCGAACATCAGACCGAGCGCAATCGTGTCGGGGCGGTCCTAACCGGGCCGGTCCTGCTCGAAGGGCTTGAAGTGCGCGGCGATCTTTCGTTCGCCGAGGCCCGTTTCGCGGCGCCGACGCGATTCGACGACAAGGCCGCATGCCAGGTCCGCTTGAGCCATGCCCGGGTCACCGGCGATCTCATATTCGATGACGCCGAGATCCACCGCCTGATCCACCTCGACAATGCACGGATCGGCGGCGATCTCCGCTTCGCACGCAGCGTCGTCCATGCGGCCCCAATTACCCGAGCACTGAGCGGGTCGCCGGACCTGCCGGCGGGACGGCGGGAATCCTATTTTCGCCTCGAGGCCATCAACCTCAAGGGTCTCCAGGTTGAGGGTTCGCTGTTCTTTGAGCAGGCGCACATAGACGAGCGCATCCGAGCCCTGAACTGCACGATCCGCGGCGACGTCGATCTCAAGGATGTCGAGTTCATCGCTCCGGATTCGGGCGGCGAAGCCGACACCGCCGAGAACGGGCTCATCCTGACCAATTCGTTCGTCGGCGAGAAGCTGATGCTGATGAACGTGACGGCGACCGATAACACGCGGCTGAACTTTCGCTTTTCGAGAGCCAAGACCTTTCTGATGCCGCCCCTGCAAAGCAAATGGCCGGCGCCCGGCAACCTCGATCTCTATGGCTTCGTCTACGAAGAGATCTCGCATCTGGTCGACCGTGACCGCTATGTGCGTGACGACCCCCGGCTCAAATATGCGACGCTGAGCAGCATCACCCAAGCCTGGCTCGAGCGCAGCCAGCCCCAAGTCGCCGGTGAATCGCAGCGTGGCGATCCGGTGCGCTTTCACCCGCAGCCCTACGCCCGCTTAGCCACTGTTCTCAATGCCCAGGGCTACCGCAAGGAAAGCCTCGACCTGCTTGTCGAGATGGAGCGGCGTACCATAGAGGGCGTTGCCGCGCGCCGTCCCTGGTTGCCGCGCAATTTGACAAGACTCGGATCGTGGACCCTGCGCGCGACCATCGAATACGGCTATCGGCCGCTGCGCGTGTTCTGGTGGATGGTGTGGACGGTGGTGATCGCGACGCTCGTGTTTTGGATGTGCTATCGCCATGACCTATTCAGTGTGACGGACCCAAATGTCTACTTGAGTGACCTCTACACCACCTGCGCGCCGGACCCCCGAACCGGGGCGCCCCCTCCCGGCTGCCCCATTCCGGCTCTTGATCCAGAGCGCATGCCGCCCCACCGATATGTGCCGTTTGACGCATTCCTTTACGCGATTGACACCTTCGTACCGATCCTCGACCTCGGCGTCGACACGGCGTGGGCACCCAACCCCAACAACTGTTGGAATGACAAACGACCGCCTCATCCCGAAAGGCCGTTGCGGCCCCGTGACGAGTCGCGCCTCGCCGTCTGTTCCGGATTCGAACAGGGCGTCGGCATACCGGCGGGCGCGCTGCTGGAATATTTCGTTCACGTCTTTTTCGTCCCGTTTGGTTGGCTGCTGTCGACCCTATTCTTTTTAGGAATTACCGGTCTGACCAAGAGCCGCAACACCGACGCCGCATAGCCCGCCGCCGGAGATTTCAAAACACCGGCGCGGTGCGCAGCTCGGGCACCACGCGGTCGAGGCGCGCGGCGAGTGCCGGCAGATTGCGGGTCGGTACCTGCGGAAACAGGTGATGCTCGGCATGATAGAACATGTTATAGGTCATCACGCTGCCGAGCCGGCCGCGCTGGGTGCGGGCCGGAAACAACCGGCCGGCTCAGTGGTTGTGAACCGTCCACACCGCAAAGAAGGCGGTCAGGCATTGGCCCGCGCCCATGACGGCGACGTGGTAGACGAGAAAGTCGGCGCCGAACCAGGCCAGCACGGCGGCGATCCAAAACGCGTTGGCGATCAGCTCCGCCGCCACCCAACGCCGCGTCCGGGCGTTGCCTTCGCGTAGCGCGGTGGCATGAAGCAGCACCGGAAATAGGGGGCCGAAAGCGATCGCCTGGAGGCCGCTCATTGCCGCGCTGACGCCTTCGACATCCGCCGTCGTCATGCAATATTTGTGATGCCGCAGGTGGTTGAAGCGAACCGCGTGCATCGACCCCAGCATCACGATGCTGAGGACCAAGAGCACCGCGTCGGTGCCGCGCCGGCCCAATCCGACGGCGCTATGCTGGGCGTTGTGGGACAGACGAAGGCCGGTCAGGAAGACCATGAACGAGGCCGCCAGCGCGGCCGGGTAAAGCTGTTGGTGGGCCAAGGCGAGCGATGCCGCCAGCCAGGGCAGCGGCAGCATCAACTCGTTGGCGATCTCCGGCCGGCTCAATTGCACCAGGTCGCGCCACCGCACAGCGGCGAGGCGCGGATCGCTCAGGCCCTCGTGCATCGCGCTGCGACCCGTGTACGCCGGCAGATCCGCTCCCCGCGTCACCAGTCGCCGATAGAGCGGCGGGTCGAAACCGGTAGTCCCGGTGACGGTGGCGCAAGATGTCGGGCCGGGGAAATATCGCGCCTGGGCGGTGCCGGTCATGCGGCACCGGCGGCGCGGTGCGTGTTCCAGGATTGCAACGCCGGCACCAGCATATGGTCGTAGACCAGACCCGCCAATCCATGCAGTCCGGGGATGCCGACCAGCCACGCCAGCCAGCGATAGCCGGGCAGCTCGCGCCAGATCGCAATGAAGGCATCGACGCCGCTCTGCAAGACGCCGTTGCGGTCGATCACATGGAGCCGGCGCCGCGCCTCACGGGTGTCGACGCCGAAGCAGGCGAGCGCGTCCGGGCAGCTGTCGACATCGCGCCACAACAGCTCGCGGTGACCGGCGGCCGCGCGACGGTAGTTGGCGATCTCGCGGTCGCACACCGGACAGGCGCCGTAATAGAAGGTGGTGACGGAGGTCGGCCGTCGCGGAAGATCGGTTTGGGCCTTTGCTCGGTCCATGGTTTGGTCCTTTCGGTGCAACGCGCCCGGATTTCGCCGGTGCGAAATCAGGCCGCTTTCTTGGGCACGAAGCGGGCGACCTTGGCGCCCATCTTCATCAACGCGATCAGGGTCGGCTTGGGCAACGACTTGACCTGATCGTACCAGGCGGTGAGGGTTTCCATGAAGCTCAACATGCCGGCGATACGGGCGGTAATCTCGGGGTCGGTCTCCGTGTCCGCCTCGGCGGCCAGCATGCAATCGCGCAGCATCGACAGGGTGGGGTCGATCTCACGCCGCTTGCGCTCCTCGACGATGCGGGTCAGCATCTCCCAATTGTCCTTGGTCGAAGCGAAATGGTCGCGGCGGTCGCCGAGGACGTGGGTCATCTGTACCAGGCCCCAAGCCTGGAGCTCTCTGAGGCCGGTGCTGACATTGGAGCGGGCGATCGACAGGGTTTCCGCGATTTCGTCTGCCGCCAGCGGGCTCGGCGCCAGATAGAGCAAGGCATGGATCTGGGCCACCGAACGGTTGACCCCCCAGCGTGTCCCCATCTCTCCCCAATGCAGGACATAGCGTTCCATCACCGGTGTCAGTTTCATTTTATTTCCTTAATTTCTGTATTAACAGAAATTATAGATAATTCAGCTGTATTCGTCAATTCGGAATTGGAGGCCGGCGGGGATAGGCGAAGGAATGTGGCGATTCCCACTGGCGGAGGTCATGAACGGTGCCTAATGTGAAGCAATCTGCAAACCGAATCGGGGACGATAATCAATGCCCAACAATTGGGTCACGGTGAACGGACCGGCGGACCGGAACGTTTACATCAACGGCGCCTACGAAGCGCCATCCGGCAAGACCGGGGCGGCCTTTCCGGTCGAAGCCGGTCCCAACACGTTCGAAACCCTCGACGCCCGTAAGCGGATCGACAACCGGGTCAAGAAGACGGTCAAGGAAGGCGACTTGCCGTGCTCGGTGACACTGGCCACGGTCGAACCGCCGGAACCGACGCGCGTGGCGGCGAGCTAGACCGGTAGGCCGCATCATGGCAAGCGCAATGCGACGCGTCCTCCGCGCCGGGATCGCGACGGCGTTGGTCGCGGTCGTCGCCGCGTGCAGTTATCCGACGCGCAATATCGAGGCGACCGCCCTCGATCCCCGCCAGGGCTACGTCTGGTCGGCGCTCGACGAGAACGAGCTCCGCGATACCGTCTTTATCGTCACCGCCTCCGGTGGCGGCACGCGGGCGGCGGCGCTTACGCTGTCCGCGCTCAAAGGACTGGCCAAGACGCAGCTCCCGTCGGGCCGCAATCTGGCCGACGAAATCGACATCTTTTCGTCGGTTTCGGGCGGCAGCGTGACGGCGGCCTATTTCGCGCTGCGCGGCAGCGAAGGTTTCGCGACCCTGGAAAACGACTTCATCAGGCAGGATGGCATCGGCACCCTGGCATGGCGTGGCCTCAATCCCGTCGGCCTTGCCGAACTGTCGACGCCGGCCAAGGAACGCATCGACCTGTTGATCGACTACCTCGAGGAAACCCTGTTCGGTGGCAACACCTATCAGGCGCTGATCAATCGCCGCAAACGGCCCTACCTTATCCTCAACGCCGGCGACATGGTGGCGGGAACGCCGTTTCCTTTCACCCAGGCTTATTTCGAGCTGCTGTGCTCGGAGCTGAAGGATTTCAAGCTGTCCGAAGCGGTCGCTGCGTCGGCCGCGTTTCCGGCCGCGCTATCCCCAGTGACGCTGACCAATTACTCGCCGTGCGAGCTCCAGAATGTCGGCCGTTGGCCGCCGACCTGGGTTCAGAACGCCGCCAACACGGACTGGTACCAGAACCCGTCGCGCACGCGGCGCGGGCGGGTGGCACAGGCCTACGCGCTCGGCACCTCGGTCCCGGCACCTTACGGTAAGGACTACATCCATCTCCTCGACGGCGGTATCGCCGACAATTTGGGGATCAGCGAGCCGTTTCGCTTCCTGACGACGATGGACGTCCATCCGATGCTGTACAACGAGATTGCCCAGGGCAATATCCGCCGCGTCGTGTTCGTC
Source organism: Alphaproteobacteria bacterium (assembly GCA_024244705.1). Taxonomy (NCBI): domain Bacteria; kingdom Pseudomonadati; phylum Pseudomonadota; class Alphaproteobacteria; species Alphaproteobacteria bacterium. Next base: position 13,767 of record JAAEOK010000108.1, on the reverse strand, counting down.
GTGGTCAATTCGCGCTCGGAGCCCACATCGGCGCTCAACGCGGAGAAGGCGACGCCCGGTATCATCTCGATGGTGACCGGCACCATCAGCGCCGCCATGGACAACGCCACCTTTTCGACCTTCGAGCGTATGCGCGCATTGCTCAAGGAGCGCTTCGACGCGGCGGCCAACGATCCTTATACGCCGCCGGTCCCGGCGCAAAGGTTCCGCGATGTCGAGACCTTTTTCATTCCGATCGACTTCGCCGCCATCGATGACGAACCCTGCCGCCACGCCTTCGAAAATATCGCCACCAGCTGGACGTTGCCGGCGCCGCAAATCGATGCCGTGATAGAAGTCGGTCAGGCGCTGCTGGGACGGGCGCCGGACTTTCAGCGGATGCTCGCCGGGACCGGCGCCGATATCGCCGAACCCCTGCCTCACCTCGACGACGCTTGCGAGACCATCGCCGCCGCGCAAATGGCGGACTGATTTACCAAGCACCGCATCTTGCGCATTCAGATTTGCTTGTCGCCGCGGCTTGGCTACAATGGCGGCGCCGAATGCCGTGGCCGGTGGCGTCCAAGGGATTCAGGCGCGCCGCGGATCATTTCGCAACGGATACGGTCAACGAAAAAGACCACAGCAAGATGGGAGACAGTGAATGGTTGGAACGATGAAGCGAGTAGCGGTCGCGTTGCCGTTGGCGATGCTCATCTGCGCGGCATCCGCGCAAGCGCAGTTGAACCCGTTCAAGCGCGCCGATTTGTCCCTTTCGGAGGCCGATCTCAAGAAGATGAACGCGGCCTCGGAGCCGCTTTACACGGCCGAACCCCCGGTCGTCGGGTCGGCCGGCTCGTGGACCGGCGACAATGGCGATTTCGGCACCGTGGAGCTGATCGAGGTTCTCGAGTGGCGCGGCCTGCCGTGCCGCAAGCTGCACCACATCATCAAGATCAAGGGCGTGCGCGATCCGATCAGCCTGACCGTCGACCGCTGCAAGACCGCCGAAGGGGAATGGAAGATCCGCTACTAGCGGGCGTCTGACTGGCGCCGCGCCGGCGCGGCTCTATGGCGGGGCGGCCCGGGCATGGATGGCGCGTGCGCGGCCGGTGCCTAATTTCTCGGAATTGGTGAACAAAGGGGCGCAGGCCGTGACCGGCAATACAAAATCAGGCGGACGTCTCGAGCGGGTGCTGCGCGCGGGACAGTTCGCTCTGACGGCGGAAACGACGCCACCGCTCACCGCCGACCCCGAAGTCGCGATCGACCGGGTGCGTCCGCTGTCGGCGCTCGCCGATGCGGTCAACGTCACCTCCGGCGCCCGCGCTCGCACCCACCTGTCGACCCTGGCCACCGCCGGCCTGCTCGCCCGGGTCGGCATCGAGCCGGTGATGCAGTTCACCACCCGCGACCACAACCTGTTGAGCCTGCAGGCGGAAATCCTCGGCGCCGCCGCCCTGGGCACGCCCAACATCCTGTGCCTTCACGGCGATTCCATCGAGGCCGGCGACGAGCCCTCGGCGACCGCCGTTCACGACCTCGACTCGACCGCCCTCGCATCATTGGCGCGGCGTATGCGGGATGACGGCGAGACCCGCTCCGGCCGCAAGATCGAGCCGGCGCCGCGGATCTTCATCGGCATGGCGGACACGCCCACCGATCCGGGGGCCGAATGGTCGGCCGACCGCCTAAAGGCGAAGCTCGCCGCCGGGGCGGATTTCTTCCAGACCCAGTACTGCTTCGACATGGCCGTCTGCCGCCGCTACATGGCGCGGCTGGCCGACGAGGGAATCACCGAATCGGCCTATTTCCTGATCGGCACCGCCCCCTTCGCCTCGGCCAAGCAGGCACGCTGGATGGATGAGAACCTCTACGGCGTCCATGTGCCCGCGGCGATCGTCCGGCGCCTCGACGGGGCCGCCGACCAGGCCGCCGAAGGCCAGGCGATCGGTCTCGAAATGCTGCAGCAACTGCAGGACATTCCTGGGGTGGCGGGCGCCCACATCATGGCGCCCGGGGCCGAGGCCAGAGCCGCCGCAATGATCGCGGCCTGCGGCATCATCGATCGGCGGCGGGCATCGGCTTGAGTGGGCTGTCGAGCGACGCGCTGCTGATCTTCGCGGCGACGGAGTTCTTGCTGTGCCTGTCGCCGGGCCCGGCCGTTCTGCTCGTGCTCGGACTGTCGGCGCGGCGCGGCTTTGGCGCCGGCATGGCGGCAACGGCCGGGATCCTCGCCGCGAATATCATGTATTTTTCGCTGTCGGCTGTTGGCATCGGGGCGGTCATCCTCGCCTCGCAGCTGCTGTTCACCGTGCTCAAATGGGCCGGCGCCGCCTACCTGCTCTATCTCGGGATAACCATGGCCTGGCCGCCGGTCCGCCGGTTGATCGGGCGGCGGGCGGCGGATGGCCATACACCCCCGCCGGCGCGCTCGGTCGTCATTGCCCGCGACGGCGACCGGGGGCGGTGGAAATCCGCCCGTCGCGGCTTCGTAATGCAGGCGGCGAATCCCAAGAACCTGGCCTTTTTCGTCGCCATCCTGCCGCAATTCATTCACACCGGCGACACGGTGGCGCTGCAACTGGCCGTACTGGGGGCGATCTCGGTCCTGCTCGAGCTTCCCGTGCTCGTCGTCTACAGCGCCGCCGCCGCGTGGAGCGCGGCGCTGCTCGGGGACCGCGTGATGACCTGGATCGAAGGCGTTGCGGGCGGATTTCTGATCGTTATCGCCACCGGTCTGGCGACCTTGCGCCGCGCCGCCTAGAACCGTTTCGCCGCCGCTATTTGTCGACCGGCTTGATCATCCGCCCCAGATTCTTGCCGGCAAAGATGTGGACATGGAAATGCGGCACCTCCTGGTGGGCGTCGCGCCCGCAATTGGTCAGCGCCCGATAGCCGTTTTCGACCGTCCCCAGGTCGCGCGCGACCGCGCCGACGGCACGGAAGAATCCGGCGATCTCGTCGCTCGAGGCATGGGCCGTGAAGTCGTCCATATCGGCGTATCGCCCTTTTGGAATGACCAGCACATGGACCGGCGCTTGGGGATTGATGTCGTGAAAGGCCAACGCGTAATCGTCCTCGCAATATCTGTTGCAAGGGATCTCGCCGCGCAGGATCTTGGCGAAGATGTTCTGGTCGTCGTAAGCCATGGCAATCCTTTCTACGACCGTTGCTGCTTTTCCTCGATGCCGCTGAAGCCGCGGCGGGCGGCGAGCGTCGCCCAGACGTCCTCGGGCCGGATCCCGGCAGCCGCCCACAAGACCAGCAGGTGATAGAGGAGATCGGCGCTCTCGGCACGGATTCCGTCGGCGTCGCCGCGGGTCGCCTCGATCACCGTCTCGACCGCTTCCTCGCCGACCTTCTGGGCGATGCGCGGCAAGCCGCGCGCGAACAGCATCGCCGTGTGCGACTTGGCCGGGTCGGCGCCGCGCCGGCTTTCAATCACCCGATAGAGATCGTCGAGGGTCATCGTGCCCGAATCGTCATCCGCCATGATCGTCGTCCTTTCCGTATTCGCTATCGGAGGCCGCCACGTCCCGGACCGGCACGCCGGCGGACTTCATGTACGCCTTGGCCTCGCCGATCGAATAGGTGCCGAAATGGAAAATCGAGGCGGCGAGGACGGCGGTCGCATGCCCGTCGCGAACGCCCGCGACCAGATGATCGAGGACCCCCACGCCGCCCGAGGCGATGACCGGAACCGGGACCGCGTCGGCGACGGCCCGGGTCAATTCGATATCGAAGCCCTTTCCGGTGCCGTCGCGGTCCATCGAGGTGAGCAGGATCTCGCCGGCGCCGAGATCGGCCATCCGCCGCACCCAGTCGATCGCCTCGATACCGGTCGGTTTGCGTCCGCCATGGGTATAGATGCCGAACCCCCCGCTTTCCTCGCGCTTGGCGTCGACCGCGACGACGATGCACTGGCTGCCGAATTTCTCCGCCGCCGCGCCGACGAAGTCCGGGTTATCGACCGCGGCGGTATTGATCGAGACCTTGTCCGCCCCGGCCAACAGAAGCTTGCGGATGTCGTCGACGGTACGCACGCCGCCGCCGACGGTGAGCGGCATGAAACATTGCTCGGCGGTGCGCGCGACCACGTCATAGATAGTGTCGCGGTTCTCGTGGCTGGCGGTGATGTCGAGGAAGCAGAGCTCGTCGGCGCCGGCGGCGTCATAGATCTTCGCCTGCTCGACCGGATCGCCGGCGTCGCGGAGGTTGACGAAGTTGACGCCCTTGACGACGCGGCCGTCCTTGACGTCGAGGCAGGGAATGATGCGGGCCTTGAGCATGGGGTCATGACATAGAGGCGCCAGTGCATCCGAATCAAGGGTCGTCCGCGTTGGGCGACCACCCGGCGCGCGCTTCGAGTGGCGCCACAGATGAATTATTGGTACCGTTTTTCAGACGATCTACGACCAAGCGGCGTGTCAAAGTGTTCGGCTGGTTGCGGAAAAAACAGCGGCATCAAAAAAACGCATCGGAGCGGGCGGAACTCGAGTCCTTCGTGATCTCGCTGGACGCCCTTACCCAATACCTTCGGTCGTGCGTCGCCGACCACCACATCCTGTCCCTCGCGGGATCGGAGGAGGAATTGGCGAAAGCTGTGGAGACCGGCAACGGCAAGACGACCGTGCCGATGAAGATGGACCTTCGGCTCGGCCTGGTCGTGTTCCAAGCCGCCATCGGCGTTGTCCGCCATGCCGCCCCCGATACCCTGCCCATAGAAACCCGCGCCAACGGAGCGCGGTTCGTCCTCATGCATCTCTTCGACCTCGGCGACGAGACCGCATCCCAGATCGCCACCACGCTCCTCAATCGGTCCCACGAAATCAACGAAGAGATCGAGGCCAAGATGGATACCGACGCCGAGGCCGAGCTCGATGACGACAGCCAAGTCGAAGCCTTCGCGGTCGGTCATTATTTGAGCCAGGAGTTCCTAGCCGCCTACCAGCCGGGTCAGGACCCACCGCGGGCGTCGGATAAGGTTCGGAACGCCATAGACGACCTGCTCGCGCGTAGCGACCCGGGCTGACCGGCGTTATCCTCGCAGCACCGCGATCGCCGCCGCCAGATCGATGCGGCCGTCATAGAGCGCCCGCCCGCAAATGACGCCATCGAGCGCGCCGGCATGGATGAAGTGCTCTAAGGCCAACGGCCCAACAGTGGATTATTGATTTGAGAAATCGACGGGACATTGATTTCGTTTGCGACCGATGGGCGCGGCCAGCAGACTGAATTCTTGATTATCGTGTCTCACAATACTAATCGACATCTAAGTAATCTGGCTGCGCGCCTTCTTTCCATACGCCAGTTGTGGCAAACGTCATCACATTGTTCACCGCCTCTTCTAGGCGTTCGTTCGAACCTTTCTTCCGCGCCGCCAATAGCTCATTACCGTAAATGCGAGCCAATTTTTGAGCCTCATCCAACCCTTGAAACCTAAATACAACCGAAATGTGTCCTTCTGCGAGTGAAACAATAGGATAACTATCGCCCTCCCACCCGACCGTATTCAAACTTCTAAAGGATTTGATTGCCTCGGCCAATAAAGGTTCTGCATCGTCCCAGTTGCTGGCATTTGCAGCGATTATTAGTAACTGTTGTGCATACGCATGTTCTATCTGCGGCGAGCTAAAAGCTTGTTTCGCAGTAATGAATTTTTCTAACGCTTCAGATTGGTGTCCAAAACTACGTAGAGCGAGCCCATATTGCAGCCAATACAAGCCGTCAACATGGAATGTTGTTTCGAAAGCCCCGTAGACTGCTCTAACGCGCGACTCGTCGTTTCGCATCATCTGCTTGACGAACCTATTATTGATTATAGACTTAAATACAACTCCATCCGACTTACCCACATGTCGAATAACCGGAGCTTCGTAGTCTGCGTAAGCGGTTAGTAGCGATATTAAGCAATCCCTTATTATGTCGGCACCTACAATCTTTTCGAATAACTCCCTCACGTAGACGGGATGCCGAGCAGAAAATTTACCACCGTTACTCAATACTATACCTTCGACCTCAGACGCGAGGATGTTCACATCTTCAGCAATCGCCAAATTGACCAATGCTCGACCTACAATACTGGGGCTGATCGTGGATCGGTGAATACTCGCAAGGCCAACAAGCACGAGGAATTTCGCGTGGCTGTCGTCACCGATCTTAGCAAAGTCATTCCGAATGATCTGAATGAACCCGACACCGGTAGTCGCCTCCATCAGTCCGATTAGAAGTTGTCGATCTGCCTTGTGGAAAATCTCATTTGTCCTTTCCGATTCGTTCATCCTCTGCAAACGCGTCCACGGCCCGAATTTCTCTATTTTCTCCAATATTTCACTAGCGTCGTCTTTAACAATTCTTTTGACGTCAAAAACCTTAGAAGTGTGTTGACCTAATATATCCCTTACTCTGCGAGTCCAAATATTGATTCGCTCGGAGAATATCAAGCATGCGTTGCTAACGTTAGAACACTCAAGAAGCTCTCCGAGTTCTTTGTGCATTGATTCAATCTTATCGATAAAAATGTAGAATTTGTCAGTGTTTATCTCTTCTAATGATAAGATTACGTTCTTTATGTCTGAGACTGGCTCACGAAGAAAGTATACTGGGGTATTAGATTCTCGACTAAGTTGAAGCGCGGCTTTCATCATAGCCGTACTTTTTCCGCTGCCTGCTTGCCCAACTAATGCAATGCATTTTCCCTTTGCCCCATGCGGGAACTATCCGGTTGACGTACCGATATAAGGACGGCAATATTAATGCTCGATTTCGCAGCGCCGACCTCGAAGGGGGCCGGGAGCATTGCTATAGCATTCAGACGCTGGTTAGATGGCGCCAGTTTCGACGTGCTGTGGAGAGCCCAATTGATAAATGGTCGGCTGGCGGGGTTCCCTGGTGGCTCGAAGGGGCGGGTAAACCGCGCAGGAGAGCGTGTTCGTGATGGCGCCGCAACCGAGGACGATGTTGCGGTAATTGATACGTGGCGAGAGGCCCATCGCCACGTAATTAATTCCTTCCAAGCAATACTCCGCAATAGAACCCGGGGAAGAGACATAATCGTTGCGCAACGGCACAAGCGCAAACGGACGATTTTTGACAAATTGCGTCGGTATCCCAGGATGCAGCTAAGCCGCATGGATGATGTGGCCGGTTGCCGTCTTATATTTCAGAATATTGACGAGTTAAATGCGTTTCGGGAGAATTTCCGAGATCGATCAAGGTTTAATCATAAGGTGAAAAATGATCCCGACAAATATGACTATATCAAGAACCCCAAAGATACTGGGTATCGCGGGGTTCACGATGTTTATGAATATGACGTGAAGTCCGAAATTGGGCGGACGCGAAAAGGACTTCTCATAGAGCTTCAGTATCGGACGATATATCAGCACGCTTGGGCGACATGCGTAGAGGTTGTTGGTTTTATAACCGAGGACCAGCCAAAATTTGAGCGCGGCAACGCGCAGATGCTACGAATTTTGCGCTTGGCGAGTGAGATCATTGCGAGGTCTTTTGAGGAGACGCAATCAAGCTTGCCGGATTTGTCTGATGATGACTTAGTGGAGGAATTCACGACGCTTGATGATGAGTTGAATTTCATGCGCATGTTGCGCGGCTTAAATGCGGCCGATCGTCATATTGCAGACGAGAAAGATGTCATTTTTATTTTTGGGGGTGAAATTGAGAATGGCACAGAAGAGCTTGAGGTACTCACATATCCGAGCACGACACAAGCCCTTCGTGCTCTTTTTGAACTTGAACGCGAAAATCCTGGACTTGACATAGTTCTTGTCAGGGGCGACCGGCCGGAGGATGTTCGTGTCGCGTTCAAGAACTATTTTTCAGACGCTCGACAGTTCATTGATCTGATTGACGCGGGGTGCCGAAATTTGATGGCAGATCGCGTGGTCTATGTCGGGGCTGAGGGGGTGAATTGATCTCGATGTCTAGGTCACATGCCTTGCGAAACAAGACCGAGTCTGTAGAACAAGGCCGTGATGAGCTATTGCTCCGTCTTCTGCAAACACCACCACAACCGCGCCCAAAACGGGAGCGAAACGCCAAACCTAAGCGCAAAACCGCAAAGAAGAAAACCCCGGCCAAGTAGCCGGGGTTTTTGATAATGGAGCAATCATGAGTAACATGGACGCACTCAATCCCGACGCGATCACCGTTTTCTCCGAGGTTGGCCCAAAGCCTCCAGAAGATCATCAACGGTATCGGATTTTAGCGAATACGGGTCGAATGCTACGCCAAGCACTGTCTTACATATTGGGCAGATCATGCTGACTCCGTTGTACAGTGGGCCGGTCAATTTGTTGCCGATTGTGATGCTCTCAAGATCGGCGTGATCGGTCATTCTCTGACACGAAGGACATTTGCCTAGGCTAACCATTCTGGTTTCTCCTGTTCCGCCAACGAATGAACGCCTTAGCGTGCTGCTTAGGCGTTCGCGGCTTCACGAGGTTGTTGATACATGAGGCGCTTGCCTTTCGCGCCGCGCAGCAATTCGTCGGCCCGCTCGCCGTCGGTGATCTTGCGCGTATTGTGCCTGAAATCGAACTCGGCAAGGTATCGGTATAAATGAGCTTCGCTCACGTTGTGGAATGAGCCCATCATGCCCCGCTTTAGAAGGGCGAAGTAGCTTTCAACGGTGTTCGTATACCAGAACGTGCCGCGCACATACTCCTCGGCGCTGTGATTGACGGTGCCGTGGCCGGCGAACTCTTCACCGATCTTGGGGTAGACCGTGTGTTCGTCGGTCATGAGGTATGACTGGCGGCTTGCGGTCTGCACGAGGATAGGGCGAAGGGTCTTCGAGTTGACGTTTGTAACGTGAAAGGAACGAGCTTCACCGTCGCGTTCAACGAGAGTGAACACGGCCTGTTTCTTAGGGACTGGCTTGCCACGTTTGGCATTGCGGGCCTTGCCGCCGACATAGGTTTCATCGGCTTCCACGACCTTGTTCTCACCGCCGATAGGGCCGCGCTTTGGGTCAATGGTGCACTCCCGCAGGCGATGGAACAGGAACCAGGCGGTTTCGTATGTGGTGCCGATCATGCGCTGTAGCTGCAAGGCGCTCATGCCTTTCTTGGAGGACGCCATGAGTTGCGCGGCGAGCACCCATTTGGAGAGCGGTATCTTGCTGCGCTCCATGACGGTGCCGACTGTCACGGTAAAGGGCTTGCGACAGTCCTTGCACTTGTGAACGCCGGGGCGGGTGCTCTTGCCTTTGAGTTTGGTGACCCGATCGCCCATGACGCCACAGCGGGGACATACGGGACCATCAGGCCACAGAAGGGACTCTAGATGCTCGCGCGCCTTGTTGTCATCGTGGTAGATCGGGTTGGTAAGATCGACTTTTGCCATAATCCTGTTCCTTTCGTCCCTTTAATATAGGGATTGGAGTATGGTACGTCAACCAGATAGTTCCCCCCCATGCTGCTCAATAGTTTTTATGAAATTGCCAATAAAAGTAATATTCGCCGGAATATCATCTAAAATATCCACCCATTTTGGTTTGAAGCCTCTGTAAAAATCTCGAATTTTACCCGTCTCTTCACTAACAGAAGTGCGCGGCAGGCTTTCTGAACTAACAAGAATCACGCTGTTAAGAGCACGCTTTTGTTTATCGGTAAGGGTTTGGCCGATATTTCGGAGCTCCGGACGTCTGGCCACAGCCAGATCCCAGCCTGTTAGTTTACCTGTAAACTCTTGCCTCATCCAGGAAGCGAAATCTTGTATTCCGCCTGAGATATGCTGGAGATTCAGTCCTTCCAAATGGTGTTTTTCAATATCCGTCGCTGTCGGCGTCACTACGTAACCACGTAACGGCGATCTCCGAAGAGTGGACCGCATTTCGGCCAGTGCATGTTGAAGCAATGGTTCGTGGAGGCGGCTTCCAATGAACAAGAAAGTGTAACTGCTGTAGTTTTGCGCAAGCTCTTTATACCAAACAGGAATTCGGCGTGACCCCTCGCCATATTCTTGTGGGGAAAAGATAAAGCCATCTTCTGGTTTGTCTGCGCTGCCGTTAAGTTTGATAAGTTGTAAAGTATGGAATATGGGATCTAGCTCTTCCAGCGGGGAATTTCTGAAATATATTTCTAGCTTCTGCTGACTGGTCTTTCGGGCCGCATTTTCAAAGCAATCATCTATGTTCAGTGTATAGACGCGCGGCCACGGAAACGATGCGATATCACTAAGAGCCGCAGACGGTCGCGAATTTGTCAGACGCCGCCGAATGTAGGATTGCAGTCGTGCTGAATTGGTTGCGTTGATCGCAGAGTACACAGTGCTAAGCGGTTCGTCAGAGTAACTCCACCCCATGTCTGACGAGAGTTCTTTCGCAAGGTCACTGGCCATAGGAAGTTCGGTCCCTGCCGGATCGACACAACCGACCGATGCGCCCGCGCCAAGAAATAGCATCGTTCGGCCATCGAGATAGGCTTTTCTTATTTCAGGAAGCATTCTTCCTCCAACACGACCGCTGCGTCCTTGTTAGACCGTAGAATTCGAACACAGGAAATGCTAAATGGCTGATACTAAGTGACCAAAATTGACTGGAGTTTCATATCTATAAACACATCAACTATATTCATTATTGGGGCTCCTTTATGAAGTCGAGCAGAACCCACCTATATTCATCTCTCGAACAACCAACGCTACGCTGTCGCAAAAAGGAGCTCTCATTAGATTAACGCACACGGTAGGAATGTACGAGAGCTGTGTTTGTCAAGAATATGAAAGTATGCAGCGGGTTGCCACGCGTGACAGAAGAGCCGAGACCGAACTCGATGCCGACAGAATTGTTGACACCTTGTAGGTAGCTCATTACCTGGGCCAAGAGTTCCATGACGCGTATCAGCCGGGTCAGAACTCACAGATGACCGAGCGGTCTCAGCCACGCAGCACCGCGATCGCCGCCGCCAGATCGATGCGGCCGTCGTAGAGCGCCCGCCCGCAAATGACGCCATCGAGCGCGCCGCCACTCTTGAGCGCGCGAAGGTCGTCGAGGGTGGCGACGCCGCCCGAGGCGATCACTGGAATTGACAGCGCCGCGGCGAGCTCCGCGGTCGCCGCGACGTTCGGACCGGCGAGCGCGCCGTCGCGGTCGATATCGGTATAGATGACGGCGGCGACGCCGGAATCCTCGAACCGCCGGGCGAGGTCGAGCGCGGTCACGGCGGAGGTTTCGGACCACCCCTCGACGGCGACCCGGCCGCCGCGGGCATCGATGCCGACGGCGATCCGGCCGGGCCACGCCCGCGCGACTGCCTTGACCAGATCCGGGTCACGCAGCGCCACGGTGCCGAGCACGATGCGCCGGACGCCGCGCGCCAACCAGTGGTCGACGGTCTCGCGGTCGCGGATGCCGCCGCCGAGCTGGAGCGGCACCGGCGCCGCCGCCACGATCGCCGTCACCGCGTCGCCGTTGACCGGACGGCCGGCGAGGGCGCCGTTGAGGTCGACGACATGAAGCCATTCGCAGCCCGCGGCGACGAACGATTCGGCCTGGCCGGCCGGGTCGTCGTTGAACACCGTGGCCGCCGCCATGTCGCCGCGCACCAGCCGCACGCAGGCGCCGTCCTTGAGGTCGATCGCCGGGTAGAGGATCAAGAAAGTTCCTTGTAGTAGTAGTGGCCGGCGATGAAGCGGCCGCGGACCTTGGCGTAGAGCGGGTTGGTGCCCCAGCGCACGAAGCCGAGCGCGTCGAAGTGGCGGATGGCGGCGGTCTGGGTCTCGCGGACGTCGAGGTGCAGCAACTTGAAGCCGCCGCTGCGGGCGGCCTCTTCGACGGTCTCCACCATCGCCCGGGCGAGGCCGTGGCCGCGCGCCCAGGGGGCCAGGAAATGGCTCTCGAGGCGGGCCGCGAAGGCCTGCGATTCCTTACTCGGGCTCGGCCGCACGAGCTGAACCGAACCACAGATCACACCGTCGAGGCGGGCCGCGAAGAGGTCGCGCTCGGGCACCAGCAGCACGCCGCGCCAATAGGATTCGAGGACCTCGCGCGGCGGCGGTTTGACCCACCCGAAGCCGCCGCCGTCGATGATCGCGGCCTCGGTCGCCTCGCACAAATCGTTGAGGTCGCCGGACGAAAACTCGGTCAGCCGCGCGGTTTCCGTGGTCGCCATGATCTCCCTCACGGTTGCCAAGCGAGGAAATTGGCGATCAGCCGCAACCCCGTCCTTTGGCTTTTTTCGGGATGGAATTGGGTCCCGACCATGTTGTCGCGGCCGACGATCGCGGCCACCGGGCCGCCGTAATCGACGATCGCCAGCACGTCCTCCGGGTCGCCCGCCGCGAACCGATAGGAGTGGACGAAATAGGCGTGATCGCCGGTCGCGATCCCGGCCAGCACGGGGTGGTCGCCGGCGACGATGTTCAAGTCGTTCCACCCCATGTGGGGGATCTTGAGCGTTGGGTCGGTGGGCGCCAGCGCGACCACATCGCCGGCGATCCAGCCCAAGCCGGCATGGCTGCCGAATTCGAGCCCGCGTTCGGCCATCAGCTGCATGCCGACACAAATGCCGAGGAACGGCTTGCCGGCCTCGCGCACCGCGCGGCTGAGCGCGTCGACCATGCCCGGCACCGCGTGGAGGCCGGCGCGGCAATCGGCGAAGGCACCGACGCCGGGCAGCACGATATGGCTGGCATCGGCGAGTTCTCCGGCGTCCGCGGTGACGACGACCGTGCCGGCGGCGCCCGATTCGCGGGTTGCGCGCTCGAACGCCTTGGCCGCCGATCGCAAGTTCCCGGACCCGTAGTCGATGATAACGGCCTTCATTCTATCCTGATCGTCATTGCCGGCCCGGCGGCGGCCGGGTACCGAGATTGTCAGTCGAGCGAGCCGCCGAGCACGCCCTTGGTCGAGGGGATCGCATCGCCCTTGCGCGGATCGATCTCGATCGCGTCGCGCAGTGCCCGCGCCAAGCCCTTGTAGCACGACTCGATGATGTGGTGGTTGTTCTCGCCGTAGATGTTCTCGACGTGCAGGGTGAGGCCGGCGGCCTGGGCGAAGGCCTGAAACCATTCCTTGAACAACTCGGTATCCATCTCGCCAAGCTTGGCCCGCGTGAACGCCACCTTCCAGATCAGATGGGGCCGGTTGGAGGCGTCGAGCGCCACCCGCGACAGCGTCTCGTCCATCGGGATCAGCGCGTCGCCGTAGCGGCGGATGCCGCCGCGGTCGCCGAGCGCCTGGTTGATCGCCTCGCCGATGGCGATGCCGGTATCCTCGGTGGTGTGGTGGAAGTCGATATGCAGGTCGCCGGTCGCCTTGAGGTCGAGGTCGATCAGGCTGTGGCGCGACAATTGCTCCATCATATGGTCGAGAAACCCGATTCCCGTCGACACGCTATAGGTGCCGTCGCCGTCGAGATTGACGGTCGCCGCGATACGGGTCTCCTTGGTCTTCCGTTCCACCGTGGCGGTACGCATGGGAATGATCCCTGGCAAGGTCTGGGCCGGGCCGGGCCGGGATCGGCCGGGCCGAATGCGGCGCTCTTTTAGCAGGTCGGCCGCGGCGGCGCCAGTGCGAGCGACGGCGTATTTCAGCGAAGCGGACCCGGACGAGGCCCGAGGCGACGTGCCGCGAGCGGGTGCGACGCGTCCGGCGCTGACACTCGGGCGAGCAACCGCGCACTAGCTTATACCAAGTCTCTGTGAGTGGGACTCATATAGGGGCTTTCCGGAACGGTGTTTTTCTGATTCAAGATGGCAAACGGATGGAGGTTTGCCATGGGTTCTCCGGTTTCACTTCGAGACGATTTTGGTGCGGCCGGACTT
>JAAEOK010000107.1 GCA_024244705.1 Alphaproteobacteria bacterium | reverse complement strand
GTTCCATCACCATCCCGGTCGATCGACCAGGTGCTTTCCAGCCCGTCACTGCTCGTTGTGCTGACAATTGTCGACAGCAGCGTGCCCGTCTCGTCGCTATAGTCTGTTGTTGACGTCGTCTTGCCGTCACTGCCCAGGATCGTGGTTGTCTCAGCATCAAAATAACCATTGCCGTCGGCATCATAATCCTGAGTGACCGTCCTGCCGTCGGCACTGGTGACTTCCGTGTATTCCTCGATGACTGTTCCGTTCTCGGACTGTGTCTGCTGTGTAAATGTGAGCGTGCCGTCAGAGGCAAGGTCGGTGTTGCGCGTTGTTGTACGGTCATGCTGGCCGTTGCCATTCCAGTCGTCCCGGACAGTTTCGGTCAAACCGTCATCGCTTATGTCAATTTGGGTCCTGCCATAGACCGACCCGTCTTCGTCCTTGCGTTCGATCGTGCGTGTTGTCGATCCATCTGCTTCAAGAAAGGTTTGGTCATCGACGACGCTTTCAAAGGTGCCATCACCATCCTGGTCGAATGAAGTCGTCACAGTCAGCCCGTCATCGCTGGTGACTTCCTTCAATCGCCTCTGCAGTGTTTCATCGCTGTTTTGCGCAGACGTGATTGCTTCGATCGTTCCATCATCGGCAATGAGCCGCGTTGTCACAAGATCGGCCTGACCGTCCGCGTTGACATCATCTTCAGTGACGATTGAACGCGCATCATCGGATATTGTGACAGTGCGGCTGTTGCGCAGGGCATTTACGGAATCGCGCAATTCGGTTGTGGTGACCGTTCCGCCATCATTTTGCAGGACCGTTTGCGTTTCCGATGTCAAATCATAGGTGCCGTCAGCATCGGCATCCGCACGCTGTGTAAGGGTCAATCCGTCATCGCTGATCGTTGTTTGAGACCGGTTTAGCAGTGATCCGTCAGCTGCCTCAGTTTCGAGAGTTTCTGTGCTGCTACCATCATTGTTGAGAACAGTCGTGCCGGTCGATTTGCGTTCATCGGCGCCATCGCCATCTCTGTCCGATTGCACCGTTGTAACAAGCTGGTCATCGCTGATGGTGGTGACGACTTCGCTTCTGGTCGTACCGTCCCGGTTGTCGACACTGCGGGTCGTTGTCCGGCTACCATCGGCATTGAGGACTGTTGTCGTTTCTACTTTAACGTCAGCGATCAAATCGCCGTCAAAATCGGTCTCGGACGTCATCTCCAGACCGTTGGCACTGACCGTATCCACCGTCTGACCAATCGCACTGCT
>JAAEOK010000106.1 GCA_024244705.1 Alphaproteobacteria bacterium | reverse complement strand
CGAAGAAGCCGTTGACGCCGAGGATCCATTGCGGGTTGAGCATGGTCCGGTAGCCGAGCCCGATGCTGCCCTGTTCCTCGTCGTCGGTGTTGGCGAAGCCGTTGGCGTTGAGGAACCACATCGAGGTGGCGTCCTGGGCCAGCGGCACGAAGATATCGAGGTTGCCTTCCTGCGCGCTGCCGAACTGGCCGCCGGGCGCGATCCACGGGCCCCACTTGTCCTGGGCCCGGGCCTCGTCGACCGGCAGCTGCGCCGCCACCGCCACCGTCGCCGCGCCGACCAGCAACGTGGTCTTCAGCGAGGCCGCCGGGCGGGCGCTCGAAATCTTGCTCGGGATGACAGAAAGGTTGGCTAGCTTGGCGTCGTCAATGCGTGCGGCCATTAGGCAGCTCCCCTTGCTCGCGCCGCACCCCATCGTCACGGGGCGCAGCGTCCGTTGTTCCAATCAAATCGCACCGGTCCGCAACGCAGGCAAAACCGGTGCAACACTGATCGCCACGCATTCGTCGCGCAGCATCAGCTCAATTTCGCACGGTAAATTAACCAGTTTCAGCCCAAGACCGGCGAAAAAACTGCCGGTCGGGCCATCTTTTTCTCGCCACTGTTGCAAAACCGCCACAGTCGCCCGGCGGCGACGCCCTATCGCCGTCCCGGATGCAATGTGGCCGGTATGACGGGGGAGCGAAGCTTGAAATCCCCTCACCCAGCTGCGGCTAGGCTCGACCGATGGTCTCACCAAGCCTGCGCATCCCTCTCCACGGAGCAAGATCGTTTCAGATTAGTTCGATCTGAAACGTGAATCTTGCTCCCATACAATCATGTCGGACTTGATTCACGCTTCGCATCAAACGAATGCGAAGCGAT
>JAAEOK010000105.1 GCA_024244705.1 Alphaproteobacteria bacterium | reverse complement strand
GCGGACGGCCATTGGACAAAGTCGGGGTCGGTCGTGCATTCTTATGAACGTCCATTCGGTCCTCCTTGGAAACAGATGATTTGGTAAACATCAGCTTCCTCGGCAAGGGCCGAGTGGACAACCTCTTGAGAGATCACACCTAGCCGACGCCATCTAAGACTGAACTTGAACAGTGGTTCCGCGTTCTCACGAGCCGGGCCATTGATTTTATGGGCTTTTTTCGGCTGATGTCGGGGTTCGCGGCCCAAATGTAGTGCCACGTTTTTGGCTGTTTTTGGCTATTTTCCTGATATCTTGGTTGATAAGTTGGTGTCCGGGAGTGACGCCATGTTCTTTCGCCGCAAGAAGTCGGGCAACCGCACCTACCTGCAGATCGTCGAGAACCGGCGGCAAGGCGGGCGGGTTCGGCAGCGGGTTCTGCTGACCCTGGGCCGGCTTGACGAATTGACGGCGAGCGGGGCGTTGGATGCCCTGCTGTCTTCCGGCGCCCGCTTCTCGGAGCCGTTCGCGATGCTCGCGGCCGCCGAGGCGGACGCCGAAGCCGGGCGACTGTCATGCCTGCGCATTGGCCCGCCGCTGTTGTTCGGGCGGTTGTGGAAGGAGACCGGGATTGGCGCCGTGCTCGACGAGCTGCTGAACGACCGGGGCTTCGAGTTCCCGGTCGAGCGGGCCATTTTCGTCGCCGTCCTGCACCGGCTGTTCGTCTCGGGATCGGACCGGGCCTGCGAGAAGTGGCTGGCGGACTACCGGATCGACGGCGCAGAAGACCTTCAGCTGCACCACTTCTACCGGGCCATGGCCTGGTTGGGCGAGGAGTTGGCGGCCGAGGACCAGGCCGGAGCGACGGGCCAGGCCGGCCGTTGCGTCAAGGATGCGGTCGAGGAGGCGCTGTTCGCGCGCCGCCGTGACCTGTTCAGCGATCTCTCGGTGGTGTTCATGGATACCACCAGCCTGTCGTTCACCGGCGCCGGCGGCGCGACCTTGGGCGCCCGGGGGTATTCCAAGGATCACCGGCCCGAGTTGATGCAGATGATCCTCGGCGTGGTCATCGACGATGCCGGGCGGCCGGTGTGCACGGAGATGTGGCCGGGCAACACGGCCGACGTGACGGTCCTGGTTCCGATCGTCGATCGCCTGCGAAGCCGGTTCGGCATCGGCCGCGTCTGCGTCGTCGCCGACCGCGGCATGATCAGCGGCGAGACCATCGCGGCGCTCGAGGAAAGGGGCATGGAATACATCCTCGGCGCGCGCGAGAGGAGCGACGGGACGGTCCGCGACGTGGTGCTCCGCGATGGCGCGCCGTTCATTCCCCTGGTCGTCGAGCGGGCCGGCGGCAAGGAGACCGAACTGGAGGCCAAGTCGGTCACGGTCGGCGGCGTCCGCTACATCGTCTGCCGCAACCCGGCCGAGGCCCGCAAGGACGCCGCCGACCGCGCGGCGATCCTCGAGGGACTGGAGAAACAGCTCGCCAAGGGCGACAAGGCGCTGATCGGCAACTCGGCCTACCGCCGCTTCATCACGACGACGAAAGCCTGTCGCTTCGAGGTCGACCACGAAAAAGCCGAAGCCGAGGCGCGCTTCGATGGCATCTCCGTCCTGCGCACCAATACCACCCTGAACCCGCTCTCGGTCATGTTGCGCTACCGCGACCTGCTGATGGTCGAGGCGTTGTTCCGGAGCGCCAAGTCGCTGCTGCGCACGCGGCCGATCTATCATTCCTCCGATGCCGCGATCCGCGGCCATGTGTTCTGCTCCTTCCTCGCCCTGGTGCTGCGAAAGGAGCTGATGGAGCGCTGCCGGGCCGCCGGCCTGAAGCCCGAGTGGATCGACGTATTGCTCGATTTGAACCGGCTCCAGGAAGCCACGATCGAACGCGGCCCGACAACCTACACCATCCGGACCGAGGCCACCGGCTGCGTCTCCGCCCTGTTCAAGGCCGTCCGCCTCGCCCTGCCGCCACGCCTGCGGACAAACCGCCCCTCACCCGCCAGGAAACCAGAATCGACACGGAAAAACCGACGCGGCACTCGATAGCGTAGTGCCACAAAAGGTTAACGACATCGATTCATCAATCAATATCAACACTTTGGCATTATGCGGTGTTCAAGTTCAGTC
>JAAEOK010000104.1 GCA_024244705.1 Alphaproteobacteria bacterium | reverse complement strand
TCTCCACACCCATACCGGAAGCGGACATCTCGACCTCGATCTCCTTCTCGTCCAGCTTCCCTTCACGCAGCATTTTTCGAAATCGCTGGCGCGCGGCCCCGTCACCGCTGCCGCCTTCATCCCGCATGTCATCATCCTGCCAGTCGCCGCTTCCACTTCTGGCCGGAGGCAGAAGGATATCAAGAACGCGTTCCTCAGCCGCATCCTCGGCTCGAGGCTGAACTTTTTCGATCTCCTCCTCCCGGGTCATCTTGACCGCCATATCGACCAGGTCCCGGATAATGGAATCCACCTCCCTGCCGACATAGCCGACCTCGGTGAACTTGGTCGCCTCGACCTTGAGGAACGGGGCCTGCGCCATCTTGGCCAGGCGGCGCGCGATCTCGGTCTTGCCGACGCCGGTCGGGCCGATCATCAGGATGTTCTTGGGCAGCACTTCCTCGCGCAAATCCTCGGCCAGCTGCTGGCGCCGCCAGCGATTGCGCAGCGCCACCGCGACGGCGCGCTTGGCATCGTTCTGGCCGACGATGAAGCGGTCCAGCTCGGAGACGATCTCGCGCGGCGTGAAGGCGGAGGCGGTGGAGTCGGTCATAACGATTCGATGGTCAAATTGGTGTTGGTATAGACACAGATGTCGGCGGCAATCGCCATCGCCTTGCGCGCGATCGCCTCGGCGTCGAGATCGTCGCGGTCGACCAAGGCGCGCGCCGCGGCCAGCGCGTACATGCCGCCCGAGCCGATGCCGATCAGGCCGTCATCGGGCTCGAGCACATCGCCGGTCCCGGTCAGGATCAGCGAGACGTCGCTGTCGGCGACCGCCATCAGCGCCTCGAGGCGGCGCAGATAGCGGTCGGTGCGCCAGTCCTTGGCCAGCTCGACGCAGGCCCGGGTGAGCTGGCCGGGATGTTTCTCGAGCTTGGACTCGAGGCGCTCGAACAGCGTCAACGCATCGGCGGTGGCGCCCGCGAAGCCGGCGATCACCTGGCCGTCGCCGAGGCGCCGCACCTTGCGCGCGTTGGCCTTGAGGACGGTCTGGCCCATCGACACCTGGCCGTCGCCGGCGATGACCACCTTGCCGCCCTTGCGGACGGTCAGGATCGTCGTGCCGTGCCAGGAATTGGAATCGGTCGTGCTCATGAAAGCGATATGTGGCGGCTTCGGCGCCGGAGTTCAAGCACCATGCCGCGATCGCGGTGCCCCTGCGACGATGGATCACCTTGCGGCGGACGCGGAATTTCGCTGAAATGGCCTCGCTGTCGAAGACCAAGGCGCGTCGGGCGCCGGTGAGGAATAACCGTTATGGCGATAAACGATTTCATTGACCGCCGATGTTTCGAGCCGGCGGTGGCGGGCGGTGGGCTCTCGGCCGAGCAGGCGGCGTTCTACAACGACAACGGATATCTCATCCTGCGCGGCCGCGTCGATGCCGCGACCCGCGCCGCGCTCGCTCCCGATGTCGAGGCGTTGCTGCGCGACAACCACCGCTCGCAGAAGGATATCCATCTCAAGAGCCCGGCAATCGACGCCTTCTTCCGTTCGGACGCGGTCACGGGCGCGATCGAAATGGTCAACGGGCCGTCCGAGCTCCTGCAAAGCTTCTGCTTTAGCAAGCTGCCCGGCGAGCGCCGGACCAAGCACTGGCACCAGGACGGCGTCTATTGGGAGATGAGCGACAGCCGCGTGGCGGCCGCCTTCGTCGCCCTCACCGCCGGCACCGAAGACAACGGCTGCATCCACGTCATTCCCGGAACCCATCGGCTGGGACGCATCTACCACGACGTCGAGCGCGACGAGTTCGGTCTCGAGAACCTGGTCTGCGACATCTCGTCGTTCCGCGACTCGGTGGCGCTGGTCGTCGAGCCGGGCGACGTCATGCTGGTCCATACGCTTACCGTCCACGCCTCGTTCTTCAACAACACCGACCAGCCGCGCATCAATCTCGGCTTCCACTTCCGCGGCCGCCGGACCAAGGTCGATTGGCTGCCGCCCTACCGCGAGCGGCCGGCCAACGGCAACACCAATCCGGCGTTGACGGCGTAGCGACCGTCGCCACTAGGATCGTCGGGACGATCCACACCCTCGAAGGCGGCGCCAAAACATGACGGTCATCGGAACAGTCGACAGCCTGTGGCGCTATCCGGTCAAGAGCATGCGCGGCGAGGCCATGGACGAGGCCTATGTCGGATTTTCCGGGTTCTATGGCGATCGCCTGTTCGCCTTCAGAGACGCCGCCGGCCCGACCGGGTTTCCTTGGCTGTCGGGGCGCGAGCTCGGTGCGATGCTGCTCCATAGCCCGCGGTTCCGCCATCCGGAAAGGGCTCGGACGCCGCCCAATCTGGCCGCCGCCGCGGCGATCGATCCCGGCATCACGCCGCTCTATGGCGATGCGGACGACCTCGCGGTGGACGTGGAAACACCATCCGGCGCCGTGCTCGCGATCGACGACCCGGCGCTGATCCGGGGGCTCCAGGAAAGGGCCGGCGATGGGCACGAACTCGCGTTGGTCCGGTCCGACCGCGCCACGACCGACTGCCGCCCGGTCTCGCTGTTCTCGATTCAGACCGCGCGGCAGCTCGGCGAGGAGGTCGGGATGGCGCTCGACGCGCGGCGCTTTCGCGCCAACATCTATATGGATCTCGCACCGGCGGCCGGATTTTCCGAGAATGGGCATGTAAGCAAGACGCTTCGTATCGGGTCGAAGGTCGTCGTCTCGATCCTCGAACGCGATCCGCGCTGCAAGATGATTACGATCGATCCCGACACCGCCGAGGAAAACAGGGAGATTCTGGCCAAGGTCGTGCGCGAACACGACCGGACGGCGGGCGTTTACGGCGCCGTCATGGTCGAGGGCGTGATGCGTCGCGACGACGAAATCGAAGTGCTGGATTAGCGCGTCGCGGCGCGCGGCCTCAATCGCCGCGCCGGCACCGTGTCCTACAGCCGCGTCTTCTCCGACGGAACGCAGAACATGTAGCGCTTAATCGGCTTGCCACGCTGCGGCACCCTGTCGAGCTGGTTGATGACCAGGACGTTCTTGGGGAACGCCACTGCTCGATCCTCGAGAAACTTGTAGCAGGCGAGGTGGGTCGCGTTGAATCCGCCACCCGGTTTCTTTTCCTTGCCGTCAAAAGTTTTCTTGGCCGGTGCGCAGAGGAAGTCGGGCTTGTCGATCGGTCCTGTGAGGGGACCGAACTGGTCGCCCATCAAGATATCCAAGCGGCCGTGCTCGGGGTCCTCGTCGCGCGGGATGAAATCCGAACACACGAAGTGGTTGAGCGCCGCTTCGACCTTCTTGATTTCCGCATCGCGGTCGAACTCGGGATCCTTGTCGCCGGCGATCACTTTTTTCGCCGACGGCACGCACAGCAGCTGACGGTTGCCGACGACGCCGTTCAGCCCGCGGGTCTCGAACTGGTTGGTAATCTTGACCGGAATGTTGAGGTTGTTGTCCGGATCCTTGCGGCGGAGTTCATAGCAGGCCAGGTGCGGACCCCGGAAGTCTTTGGGCAAAGTGTACTTGCCGTTGACATACTTGAACGCCGGCGCGCACAGGTACTTGATCAATCGGACCCGGGCATTGATCCCGCCGAACTGGTCCTGCAACGTGACCCGCTTGGGGTTGATGACATTGCGTTCATCGACCTCGAAGTCCGAGCAGATGTAATGCTCGGGTGGATTCTGGGCGACCTGGCCCTGAATGAGAGCACAACCAGCCGTCAGTGCAAGACCGGCAATCGCGACGAATGCCGAAGGTATGGAAACTCGCATGGTCGTCTCCTTTCACCCGGCGCCCGGCGCGATCTCGACCCCTCCCTCGACCGTCAATGGTGAGTTTATTCTAGATCTTCAAGTAAACACTGAAAATTCGGAACAGTCAAAACGATCGCCAAACAGAGATGTGCAAGATTCGATCGTACGGGGGCAATTGTGCTTGAAGTCAACGCCCTTTGGGCATTTCTTGTGCAACCGAATACGAATGGCCGCGATGATGCTCATTATCTAATACCAAATCCCGTTGATCATGACCTATGTGCCCATTGCCTGTGTCCGATCGACATGATTTTCCAGGGCTGATCGATGAGCTTGTTCCAGGCGTCACAGCAGTGGTCGACGATGTCGTCGTATGAGTTGAAGACGCG